>NZ_JBFBAO010000362.1:0-7033 GCF_040682255.1 Micromonospora sp. NPDC051296
GCGGGTGGCGACGGTGTCCGTCTTCGCCTTTCGCAACGCGGCGGCCTGGGCCTTCCCGCGTCCCTCGGCGACCGCCTCGGCGAGGTTGGCGAAGAGCACGGTCAGCCACAACCAGACGGTGATGGTCCAGGCGAACACCGACGGGTCGGCCGCCGCGAGGACGGTGGTGAAGGCCGCACCGATCTCGACGATCAGCATGACCGGGTTGCGCCAGAGGGTGCGGGGGTCGAGTTTGCGCAGCGCGTCCGGCAGGGACCGGACGAGCTGTCGAGGATCCAGTAGCCCGCCGCCGCGGTTGCCCTGGGTGGCGGGTGTGCCGGCGGTCGCCGCGTCGGCGGTGCCGTGCGGCGCCGGCGTGGAGGTGGTCATGTCGTTCTCTCTCATGGGGTGGTCACAGCCCCTCGGCCAGCGGGCCGAGCGCGAGCGCGGGTAGGAAGGTGAGCGCGACGAGGATCACCGTGACGCCGACGACCATCCCGACGAACAGCGGGCGGTGGGTCGGCAGGGTGCCCGCAGAGGCGGGGGTTGGTTGTTGGCGCGCGAGGGAACCGGCCAGGGCGAGCACGAGGATGATCGGCAGGAACCGGCCGAGCAGCATGCACAGGCCCAGCGCGGTGTTCCACCACGGCGTGCTGACGGTGAGCCCGGCGAACGCGGATCCGTTGTTGTTGCTCGCCGAGGTGAACGCGTAGAGCACCTCGGAGAGCCCGTGCGGGCCGACGTTGAGCGCGGTGGCGTTGTTGCCGGTGGCGAACGCCGCAGCCGTGCCGGCCAGCACCAGCGCCGGGGTGACCAGGAAATACAGCGACGCCAACTTGATCTCGCGCGGTCCGATCTTCTTGCCCACGTACTCCGGGGTCCGGCCGACCATCAGCCCGGCGACGAACACGGTGATCACGGCAAGGATGAGCAGCCCGTACAGGCCGGCGCCGACACCGCCCGGCACGACCTCGCCGAGCATCATGTTGACCAGCAGCATCCCGCCGCCGAGGGCGGTGTAGGAGTCGTGGAACGAGTTCACCGAACCGGTCGAGGTGAGCGTGGTGGCGGCGGCGAAGGTGGCCGAGTTCGACACGTCGAACCGGACCTCCTTGCCCTCCAACGCCGCGCCGACCGCCTGCGGCACCGTGCCGTGACCGATCAGCTCGAAGACGTTGGTCAGGGCGACGCTGGCGAGCGCCAGGACCGCCATGATCGCGGCGATCGCGTACCCCTGCCGGACCTGGCCGACCATCCGGCCGAACACCCGCGGCAGGCTGAACGGGATCACCAGCAGCAGGAAGATCTCCAACCAGTTCGTCCAGGTGGTCGGGTTCTCGAACGGATGCGCGCTGTTGACGTTGTAGAAGCCGCCACCGTTCGTACCGAGATCCTTGATCGCCTCCTGGCTGGCCACCGGGCCACCCGTGATCACCTGGCTGCCGCCGGTCAGCGTGGTGATCTCCGTGCCGCCGGACAGGTTCTGCACCGCCCCGCCGATCATCAGCACGAGGGCGGCGAGCACCGAGATCGGCAGCAGCACCCGTAGCGTGATCCGGGTCAGGTCGACCCAGAAGTTGCCCAGTTCACCGGTACGGCTGCGGGCGAAGCCGCGCACCAGCGCGACCGCGACCGCGATGCCCACCGCGGCGGAGAGGAAGTTCTGCACCGCCAGCCCGGCCATCTGCACCAGGTGGCCCATGGTCGACTCGCCTGAGTACCACTGCCAGTTCGTGTTCGTCACGAACGACACCGCGGTGTTCCACGCCCCGTGCGGGACCACCGGGTCGAAGCCCAGGGACAGCCACAGGTGGTTCTGCAACCGCATGAACCCGTAGAGGAACAGGATCGACACGGCGGAGAAGGCCAGCAGACTGCGCGCGTAGACGCCCCAGGACTGCTCGGCGGCCGGGTTCACCCCGACGAGGCGGTAGATTCCTCGCTCGATGCGGGCGTGCCGCGGGCCGGACACCACCCGGTACAGGTAGTCACCGAAGGGCTTGTGCACGGCGACCAGCGCCACCACCAGCGAGAGGATGAACAGCACACCGGCTGTCGTCACGGTCATCAGAAGCGCTCCGGAAACAGCAGGGCGACCACCAGGAACACGGCCAGGCCGATCGCCAGCACCAGGCCGACTGCGTTGGCGGCGCTCACAGCTTCTCCACGCCCCTCACCACCACAGCGAGGACCAGGAACAGTCCCACCGTCAACAGCACATACACCACGTCAGACACGTCTGACTCCTCGATTCCGGACCAGGTCGTCCCGGCCGCTAGTCGGCCGCGCCGAGCAATCACAACGCCAGTCAGGCAACCGCGAAAGGGCCTATAACGCGACCATCACGGCGATCCGGAGTTTTTTCACGCTGTCTTCACGCCGTCCCTTGCTCGATTCATCCCGACCGCCGCGCCCGGGCTGATCGAACCGCCCGCTGCCGGCGGAGCTGAGGCCGTAGGTCACCCCCCGTCGATCCGCTGGTCTCGTTCACCGAAGGCCCGCGAAACAGCAGGTCAGGTCACTACCGTGAGGGTCAGCACTTGCCGGAAGGCGGGACGTTGGCGCACGAGGTGGTTGAGCTGCGGGTGCACGGTGTCTCGGGCACGTCCGCCGAGGCGCTGCTGGATCATCCGATCGTGGCCCGGGTGGCCGGTGACGACAACGCCGGTTTCTACCGGCCGCGGCCGGGGTTCGGGATCAGTGACCGGCCGGGTGGGTTGAAGGTGGAGGCGTACCGGTGGGGTTCGCTGACCGCGGGCACCGCGGTGCGGACCTTGTCGTTGTTGTTCCTGCTGCCGTTCATGCTGGTGAACCTCGCCGTGTGGACCCGGCCGGCGACCGGTGGGACGGGCGGGTTGATCGGCCCGTTGTGCCGGCTGTTGGCCGCCACCCTGACCGCCGCTTTCGTGCTGTCCATCGTCGGGGTGACCGTCGACATCGTGGGCTGGCAGTGCGCCCCCTACCGCCCCTGCGTGCGGGGCCGCGGCTACCTGGGCTGGCTGGCCGACATACCGCTCGGGCCACGTCTGGCGCTGCTGGCGCTGGTGCCGATCGCCGCGCTGCGGCTGCTCGGGTGGCTCGGAAAACGGTCCGCCCGGGCGTTCGAGGCGTTCCCCGCCGCGCGGGGGCAGGACCGCACCAGCGGCGGAGAGGACCGGATCGACCGCCCCGGCTTCTGGAACGACGCACTCGTGGTGCAGCGACTGCGCGCCATCCACGTCGCGGTCGGGCTCGGTGTCCTCGACGCGGCCCTCCTCGGCGCGCTCATCCACATCCATCCCACGCCGGTCGGGCAGGTGCTTTTCGTGGCGGCCTGGGTTCTGCTCGTCGCCGGTGTCGTCCTGCTCTGCCTACCGGCCCGCCGTGCTGCGGCGGGTCCGGGCCGGGGCGAGGTCGACCTGCGCGGCATTCGGGCGCTGCGGCTGGCCGCCAACGGACTGACCGTGCTGGCCATCGTCTACGCCGCGGTACCGTTCGAGTCGGAACAGCCGCACGGGCAGTTGCCCGGGTACGAGGGCGCGGTCGCCGCGGTGATCGCGGTTCAGACCGGCCTGCTGGGCGCGCTCGTCGTCGCCACCATGCACCAGCGGCGACGTAGCCAGGGCGCCGGCTCGTCGTGGCTGGGCGGGCTGGCCACCCCGGTACTCGCCTCCGCGGCGGTCGCCGCCGCGTACGGGTTCTCCGCCGCCCTGGTGTACCGGGTCGCCGATTTCCTCGACCGGGGGGAGATCCCGAACCCGGCCCGGCCGAACGTGCCCGGCGCGCCGCCGCTGGAGCCGCCGGTCTCCTACCGCTGGGCGGCGCTCGCCGGCCTCGCGGCGGTCATGGTCGTCACCGCGACCACGATCTATCGGATCCTGGCGACCCGGCGACGCCGCCGCCGGATGGCCGAGGGGATCGTCCGGACGGACTTTCCCGACCCGCCGTCGGAAGCCCTGCCCCGACGGACCACCGTCCGGGAAATCATCGCCCGTGCGGCCCTCGCCGAGCAGCTCAGCCCGGTCTTCGTGGTCTTCCTGGTGCTGTCGCTGCTCGGCGTCGCCACGGTTGCGCTGGACCTGATCAGCGTCGGACCGTCGGAACTCAGCGCACGGCTGAGCAGGACCGGCGGTATGGCCAACACCGACCTGGTGTTCGCGACCGACGTCGGGATCTACGTCATCGGTCTGGTCGCGCTCGGGATCATCGTGCTCGGGCTGCTGTCCTACCGCTCCGAAGGAACCCGCCGCACCGTCGCCGTGATCTGGGACCTGGGCACCTTCTGGCCCCGCACCGTGCACCCCTTCGCACCACCCTGTTACGCCGAACGAGCCGTACCCGAACTCGCCAAACGGGTCACCGCGTTGACCACCCGGGGCGGGGTGATCCTCTCCGGCCACTCGCAGGGCTCCGTCCTCGCCGCCGCCACCTTGCTCCAGTTGCCGGAGGAGGTGCTGCCCCGAGTCGCCCTGCTGACCCACGGCAGCCCGCTGCACCGCCTCTACGCCCGACTCTGCCCCGCCTTCCTCGGCGACCAGGTCCTCCACGAAGTCGGCAACCGGATCAACTGGCGATGGGTGAACCTGTGGCGCAACACCGACCCGATCGGCGGCCCACTGTTCTCCGCCCACCGACCGGGCGAACCACCCCGCACCCACGGACCCGCCGGCACCGTCGACCGACGACTACGCGACCCGAGCGGCATCACCGTCGAACTCGACGACACCGTCCCCCCACCAATCGACCGACACTGGCCTTACCACACCGACCCGGTCTACGAGGCGGCCGTACGGGAGCTGGCCGGCCGACTCGACCCGAACGCGTACCCGCCCGCTCGCGACCGGTAAGCGCAGCAGCCCTACGGCGGTGCCGGTCGCGGGGTGGATGACGCCGACGATGGTCAGGCAACCTTTCGCGGCACAGCCGGTACTTCCTCGACCATGGTGCCGACCACCCTCGATCTCGTCGTCTTCATGCGCTGCGACGGGGTCGCCGACGACGTGATGGTGGAGCGGGAGCTGGCCGTCAACGGCAATCATGTGGCCGGGGGTAGCTGCGACGGAACCCTGCGCCCGGCGGACTGGGCCGGGAAGGGGGTCGCGGTGGGCGAACCCGCCACGTTCGTCATGACGATCACCGGGGCCCAGCGGTCCGGGGATGCCGGCAGCGTCTCGGTGCCGGTCCCGGAGAATGGCACCGTCGCGCTCGCCATCGGCGAGCGGATCCCGTTCGACCAGTACCAACTGCCGCCCCGACCGGCGGGAACACTCGGCCCGTTGGAGAACAACCTTCCGGCCGGCTGCACTGAGGCGCTGTGCCCGAACGTCGTCATCATCCGATCGGATCCGGCCGACCCGACGCGTCCCGTCCGGCAGACGCTGACCTGGCGGACGCTGACCTCGATCGACATGATCGCCCAGACGCCCGGGCTGCTGCACCTGCGGGTCGGCGGCGTCGAGGTCGGCACCGGCGAGTGGTGGGACTACGAGATGGCCGGCTTCGGCACGTACGGCGACGAGCGCGGCGAGTGGAAGCGTAAGCACGGCCTCGACCTGAGCCCGGGCGACCAGGTGACCGTCGAGGTCGTGCCTGAGCACTTCACCGGGGCCTGGCAGGTCGTCCTCACGCCGATCCCGGGAAGCACGGGCGGTTAGGGAGTGGCGATCCCGGGGGACCCTGGCCGCCGTGTTCGCAGTGATTGGCGAAGGATGAGATAGATACCTAATTTATACGATTTGCCCCGCCACCCCCGTCCGGCCGCGCTCGTTGCAGACGGTGTGCGTAGGACGGGACGGGCGGGGCCTGGTGCCCCGGCCGCTCCCACGCTGGAGGGAGCCCAGCTCTGAACCGGATCGCAGGAATGATCATCGCTGCGGGGGGTGGCCGCCGGATCGGCGGCCCGGAGGCCCTGCTGCACCAGGGCGGCAAACCCCTGGTCGACCAGATGATCGACACGCTGACGGAGGCGGGCTGCGGGCAGATCGTGGTCGTCCTGGGCGCCGCGGCCGAACAGGTCCGCCAGACCGCGGAGCTGAGCCGCGCCACGGTGGTGGTCAACCGCGCGTGGGGCACCGGGGTCGGTTCGTCCATCCGCGCCGGGCTGGCCGGGATCGACGACGACCAGGTCGAGGCGGCAGTGGTGGTGCCGGTGGACATGCCGGGGCTGACCGCCGCCGCGATCCGCCGGGTCGCCGCGCTGCCCTTTCCCGACGTGCTGGTCTGCGCCACCTACAACGGCCTGCGTGGCTACCCGATGCTGTTCGGCCGCCGGCACTGGGCCGGCATCGCCACCCTGGCCAGCGCCGATGTCGGCGCCCGGCCCTACCTGCTGGCGCACAAGGACCAGATCGTCGACATCGCCTGCGACTCGGTGGCCGACGGCAGTCGGGTCGACACCCCCGAGCTGGTGGCCCTCTACGGCCTGTCCGTGCCGGAGCAGCGGGTCGGGGCGTGAGGCGTCAAGCCAGGTCGAACAGGTCGGCGGCGCTCTGCCAGCACACCGCGCGCAGCCAGTCGTCACCCAGGTCGAGGCGGGCCAGGCCGGCCAGCTGATCGGCGTACGGGTACGGGATGTTCGGGAAGTCGCTGCCGAGCAGCACCTTGCCGGCCAGCCCCAGCTCGCGCAGTCGGGGTAGCTCGGCGGCGGGGAACGGCACCATCCGGTCCAGGAACGGCGTGAACGCCATGGTGGTGTCCAACCGCACCTGCGGGTAGCGCTGCGCCAGGTCGAGGAACGCCGAGTAGTCCGGCGCGCCCAGGTGGGCGACGATCGCGGGTAGCGACGGGTGCCGGGCCAGCAGCGCGGCGAACGGGTCCGGGCCGGTGTGCACGGTGCCGACCGGGGCGTGTCCGGCGTGTACCACCACCGGCACGCCGGCGTCGGCGAGCAGGCCCCACACGCCGTCCAGCGCCGGATCGGTCGGGGCGAAGCCGCCCACCTGGAGGTGCACCTTGAACACCCGGGCGCCGTCGGCGATCGCCCCGGCGACATAGCGGGGCGCCGCCGGCTCGGGAAAGAACGTCGCCGAGGGCAGGCAACCCGAGGTGGTACGGGCGAAATCCAGCGTCCAGCGGT
>NZ_JBFBAO010000363.1:0-6970 GCF_040682255.1 Micromonospora sp. NPDC051296
CCGGCCGAAGATGGCCGGCGTCGGCGGGTACGGCCGGTCGGCCTTGAAGATCAGCACATCCTCGATCCCGGTGGTGAGGTCGGGTCGGGCGTGGCGGGCCAACAGGCAGCGGAGCTCGTCGAGGGCCATGCGTGCGATTAAACCCCTGGCGAGGCGGTGCCCCCAACCAGGGCGGGATGAATGCGGGGCCCGGGTCACGCACCCGGTCGAATCGGGCAGGATCAAGATAGACTTCGCGACTTTTGGGCAAGCCGCTACCGGTCTTGGACTGGTTCCATGTGTGTTCAGGTGTCCGGCTGTGCCCGAGGAGCAGAGGTGACCGACGAGCAGCGCCGCCAGATGCGGATCGGCGTCAGGCTCTTCGGCCGCCACGCCGAGCTTGAGCAGCTTTCCGATTTCGTGACCGGCGTATGGAACCGCGGCGATGCGTGGCTGATCCGGGGTGAGCCCGGCGTCGGCAAGTCCTCCCTGATCGCCGCCACGGCGGAGCTCGCTCTCGCGGCGCAGATGCAACTGTTACGGGCCTCCGGGTCGGAGTTCGAGGCCGACGTCAGTTACTCATGCCTCAACCAGTTGCTCCTGCCGGTCCACGCCGACCTGGAGCGCCTTCCTGCCGGTCCGCGGGAGGCCCTGGCGGTGGCGCTCGGCTTCCGTGCCGGTCCGCCGCCGGACGCGTTACTGGTCTGCAACGCCGCTCTGCTGCTGGTCAGGGCGGTCGCCGCCGATGTACCGGTGGTCCTGCTCGTCGACGACATCCAGTGGATCGACCGGGCAAGTGCGGTCGTGCTCAGCTTCGTCGCCCGTCGCCTGGACGGTTGCCGGGCTGGCCTGTTGGCGTCCGCCAGGACGGGGACGGCGAGCCTTCTTGATCCGCGGGGACTGACCGAGATCGTCGTTTCGCCGCTCGACGACGAGGCGGCCGGGCAACTGGTCGACGCCACCTTTCCGCAGCTGACACCTCGGATCCGGCAGCGGCTGCTGGACCTCGCCCAGGGCAATCCGCTGGCCTTGATGGAGTTGCCCTCGACGTTGGTGGGTGCCGTCCACCGTACGACGGCGCGACCGGAGGTGGTGCCGCTCAGTGAGCGGCTGCAAGCGATGTTCGCCGCCCGTATCGCCGAGCTGCCGGAGCCGACCCGCCAGTTGCTGCTGCTGGCGACGTTCGAGGGCACCGGCGACATCCGGGTCCTGCGCGCCGTCCCCGACGATCAGCCTGGTCTTGCCGACCTCGCCCCGGCGGAGCGGGCGCAGCTTGTGCGGGTGGATGATGCCACCGCCCGGATCGCGTTCCGGCACCCGCTGATCCGATCGGCGATCGTGGCGATGTCCACCCATGAGGAGCGGCGCAGCGCGCACATCGCCCTTGCCGACGCACTGCGCGGGGACCAGGAACGCCGGGCCTGGCACCTGGCGGCAGCCGCCGTCGGACCGGACGAGGCGGTGGCGGAGTTGCTCGAGGACGCGGCACATCGCGTCATGCTCCGAGGGGACGCGTTCGCCGCCGTCGCGGCGCTGATCCGCGCCGCCGAGCTGAGCGTGACGAGTTCTGGCCGGGGCCGGCGGCTTGCCGAGGCCGCGTACATCGGTGCCGAGGCCAGCGGCGCCATCGACGACGCGAGGACGCTGCTGACCGATGCGCGCCGCGCAGCGCCGGACGGCACCGGTTCCCTGCACGCGGCCAACGCGGCGGCCTTCCTGATGCTCAACGGCGACGGTGACGTGAACACCGCGCACCGTCTCCTCGTCGGGGCCATCGAGACCGGCGACCACGGTTACCGGGCCGAGGATCCTGCGCTGATCGAGGCCATGCACACGTTGCTGCTGTTGTGCTGGTACGGCAGCGCCCCCGAGTACTGGGCGCCGTTCTACCAGGCACTGGGTCGGCTGCGACCGCAGCCGCCCGAGGTCCTCGCCCTGGCGAGCAGGACCTTCCCTGACCCCGTGCGCACCGGGGCGTCGGCGCTGCCGCGGATCGACGCGATCCTCGATTCGCTGCCGGACGACGCCGATCCGACCCGGATCATGCGGATCGGCACGGCCTCGGTCTACCTGGACCGCCTGGCCGACTGCCGAGAGTCGTCCTGGCGGCTCGTACAGCACGGCCGGGACGGGGGGCCGCCCCGGCGGCATCTCGGTGCCCTCATGCACCTGTGCCTGGACGACTACCTCGTCGGCCGCTGGGACGAAGCCGAGGAACTCGCGCGGGAGGGCCAGCGGGTCTGCGTAGCGAGCGGTTTCTCGTTCTTCGCGTGGTACTTCCGGTACAACCGGGCGATCATCGCCGCCGGCCGGGGTCGCTTCGACGAGGCGTACGCCCTCGCCGACGAGATGAGCCACTGGGCGCTCCCCCGCGGTGTGTCGGCAGCCGCGTTGTTCGCCCACCACCCGCGCACCCTGGCCGCCCTGGGCCAGGGCGACTGGGATGGCGCGTTCCGCCATGCCGCCGCCATGAGCCCGCCCGGCGTGCTCACCTCACATGTGCCGCACTGCACCTGGGTGATGTTCGACCTGGTCGAGGCGGCGGTCCGGACCGGGCGGACGGTCGAGGCCAGGGCGCACGTCGAGGCGATGCGGTCCGCCGGTGTTGCCGCGCTGTCGACCCGGATGGCGCTCATCCTGGCGGGAGCGGAGGTCCTCGTCGAGGATGACGAGGCGGCGACGGCGCGGCTGGAGGAGCTGCTGGCCTCTCCGGCGGCGGAGCGATGGCTGTTCGAGGCGTCCCGGATCCGGCTCGTCCTCGGCGAGAAGTTCCGCCGGGCCAGGTCGGCGTCCCATGCCCGCCGGCACCTGCTGGCCGCGCGCGACGGATTCGTTGCCATGGCTGCCACGCCGTGGCTCGAACGCACCCATGCCGAACTGCGCGCCACCAAGTACCGGCTCACCGACGTACCGTCGGGTGGTCCGCTGGCCCTGACCGCGCAGGAACTCCAGATCGCGCAACTGGCGGCAACTGGTCTGACCAACAAGCAGATCGCCGAGCGCCTGTACCTGTCGCACCGCACTGTGGGTGCGCACCTGTACCGGATCTTTCCCAAGCTCGGCCTCGCCTCGCGCGCCGGACTCAGGGATGCCCTGTCGCCCGGCCCTGATCCCCGGTAGCCGGCTCCGGTCGGCGAGCCCCGGAGCATGGCGCACTGAGGTCGGCGGCCTGTGCCTCCTTCTCCTCGAGCAGCCGTTCCAGCAGCCGTCGGGTGGTGGGATCGTCGTCGCCGACCCAGCGCACCGCCTCCTGCAATGTCTGGACGAGGATCCGCGCCCCGACCAGGTCCTGGGTCACGATGCCGGCGAGGTCGCCGTCGGGGAACGTCTGGAACGTCACCCGGGAGCGGCCGGCCAGGTGCTGCGGATCGTGGTCGGCGGCGAACCCGAGCTGCCGGATGCGCGCCGCGAGCAGCCGCGCACCCGCGCGGTCACGGTCGGCGCAGGCGTGGAGGAACTGCGCGATCGGCCGATCCGACGGTGCGCGGACGAGCAGCGCGTGCTGCTCGTGTTGCAGCGACGACACGAGCAGGCTGGCCAGCAACACGTTCAGTAGCCCGGCTACGGCCGTCAGCTCTGCGCGGTTCGACGGTGTGACCGGCCCGTCGTCCAGGTCGAACAGAGCCCGATCGCGAACCTCGCGCGTCCGTACTGCTGGTGGCGGCGGTCCGGCGTGTCCCCGCTTGGCAGGCCTCGTCATGCATTCGATGGTCGAACGCCGGTCACCGCCGTACATCTGTCAAACGACCTAACGGCCCCACCACAGCGACCGGCGATCCGCCGCACCCGCCCGCAGCCCGGCCACGCAACCGGACCGGCTCGGCCTGCCTACAAGCGGGGGGCCAACGGACCGGGCTGGCCGCCGGTGACGCCGTCAGCCTGCCAGGCCCTGTGTCGACGTCCTCGGCTCGACCGAGGACTTCGACGCAGGGCCTAAATCGAGCGGTCGCGGCGACCCGCAAAGTCGCAGACAGATGACTGATGAGCGCGACCGGGCCACGCCGAAGAGTGGAGCACACCCCAGCCGAGCCAGCCCCCGCCGAGATCAGGCGAGCTCAACAGGATCGAGGAGACATACCGCCATGACTGTCAACCACGGATTCCACGCCGTCATGACCGCGCAGCCGGGCCGCGGTGACGAGCTGGTCGCATTGCTGCTCGACGCGCCGTCGCTGCCGAACGAGGACTGCGTCGTCTTCCTGGTCAGCCGCTCCGGCGCGAACCCGGATGTCGTCTCCGTCGCCGAGGGCTGGACCAGCCGGGAGGCGCACGCCCGGTTCTTCGCCGCCGAGCAGGCCCAGGCATTCGTCGCGCAGCTCCAGCCGCTGCTGGCCGGCGAGTCGCACTACACCGACGCGGTCCCCGTCGGCGGCAAACCCACGTTCTGAGCCTCCACCACAACCACTGACGCCTCAGGAGCCGACCATGACCCTGACCCGACCCGGCATCGATCCCGAGCTGCGGACGCTGCTCGCCGACCTGCCCCTGTCATCCGAACTCAGCCCCGAACTGCTCGCGCAGATCCGCCAGCTCCCCTCGACGCCGGTGGACACCCTCCTCGAGCGGCGCGCCGTCGAGCGGCGCGAGGTCACCATTACCCGCCCGGACGGCGCCCAGATTCCGGTGTCGATCTTCAGCCCGCAACGGACCGACGGCTTCACGACGGCGCCCTGCGTCTACTGGCTGCACGGCGGCGGCATGGTCATGGGAGACCGCTTCTCCCAGATCGACATCCCGCTCGAATGGCTCGACCGCTTCGGCGCGGTCGTGGTCACGGTGGACTACCGGCTGGCGCCGGAGGCCACCGGCACGACCCTGGTCGACGACTGCTACCACGGCCTGCTCTGGACCGCTGAGCACGCCGCCGGACTGGGCATCGACCCCGCCCGCCTCATCGTCGCCGGGATCAGCGCCGGTGGTGGCCTCGCCGCCGGCGTCACGCTGATGGCCCGCGACCGCGGCACCCCGGCCATCGCCGCCCAGGTTCTGATCTGCCCGATGCTCGATCACCGCAACACCACCACGTCGAGCCGGCAGTATTCCGGCGAACCGGGTGTGTGGACCCGCGAGATGAACGAGTTCGGGTGGCGGTCGGTGCTCGGTGACCTTCAGGACGCCGACGTGCCCGACTACGTCTCGCCCGCCACGGCCGAGGATCTCTCCGACCTGCCGCCCACCTACATCGACGCGGGCACGGCGGAGGTCTTCCGCGACGAGGACGTCGCCTACGCCAGCCGCATCTGGGCCGCCGGCGGGCAGGCCGAACTGCACATCTGGGCCGGCGGCTTCCACGGCTTCGACGCCCTCTTCCCCCGCACCCGCGTCTCCGCGGCGGCCCGCCGCACCCGCAACAAGTGGCTGACCCGGCTGTTGTCCGGCCTCTCCGCCGGCGAGCGGCACGCGGTCGGAACGAGCACCGCACCATGACCGCCCTCGCCGCTACCCAATCCAACCCGGCCGCCGCGCCGTCACCAGCGGCGGGCAGCGAGGACCGTGCCGCGTTCCTGCGCGAGTTTCTCCGCGCCCCGTTCACCGTCGCCGCCCTCACCCCCAGCGGCCGGCCGCTGTCCGAGGCGGTCACCGCGACCGTGCCACGCACCGGCGAGCCGCTGGTCGTGGAACTCGGCCCCGGCACCGGCGCGTTCACGGCGGCGATCCAGCAGCGGCTGGCCGGTCGCGGGCGGCACCTGGCCATCGAGATCAATGCCCGGTTCGCCGAACGCCTCGTCGCCCGCTACCCCGGGGTCGACGTCGCCGTCGCCGACGCCCGCGGCCTGCGCGACATCCTGAGGCAACGCGGCCACGACCGCGCGGACGTGATCGTGAGTGGGCTGCCCTGGGCCGCGTTCACGCCGGGCCGCCAGGACGACCTGCTCGACGCGGTCACCGACAGCCTCGCCCCGGACGGCGCGTTCACCACCTTCGCGTACGCGCACACGCGGTGGGCTCCGCCGGCCCTCCGGCTGCGGCGCATGCTGCGCGCACGCTTCGAGGAGGTCGTGCACAGCCGGACGGTATGGGCCAACGTGCCACCGGCCTTCGTCTACTACTGCCGCCGACCCCGCACGCCACTCCCGACCTCCGCCATTGGGTCGACGAACGAACGGGTGAGTCAACCATGAAGATCGCCATTGTCAGCGGTGCCAGCTCCGGGATCGGACAGAGCACCGCCGTTCAACTCGCTCGACGCGGTACCGGGGTGATCCTGACCTACCACGGCAACCAGGCCGGTGCGCTGGAGACGGTCGCGATGATCGAGAAGGACGGCGGCGCGGCCGTCGCGTTGCCGCTGGACGTCGGCAACACCACGGCCTTTCCGCCCTTTCGTGAGGCCGTCGCGGCGGCACTGCGCGAGACGTGGCAGCGGGACACCTTCGACTTCCTCGTCAACAACGCCGGCTTCGGCCAGCTGGCCATGTTCGAGGACACCACCGAGGACATGTTCGACACACTCATGCGAGTCCTGCTCAAGGGCCCGTACTTCCTGACCCAGACGATGCTGCCGCTGCTGGCCGACGGCGGCGCGATCGTCAACACCACCAGCAACGCGGCCCGACACTCCGGTCTGGAACCCGGCTACTCCGCCTACGGCAGCCTGAAGGGCGCTCTGGTGGTGCTGACCCGCTACCTGGCCAAGGAGCTCAGCACACGCGGGATCCGGGTCAACTCCGTCTCGCCCGGCTCCACCCGCACCCGCATCGCCGACAACGCCTTCGAGCGCTTCCCGGAGGTGATCCCGGGCCTCGCGGCGAAGACCGCCCTCGGCCGGCTCGGCGAACCCGACGACATCGGCATGTTCATCGCGGCGCTGCTCTCCGAAGAATGCCGCTGGATCACCGCTCAGGACATCGAGGTCTCCGGCGGCTACAACCTCTGAGCACCCACCGGTCAGGGGCAGGGCGCGGCATCGCCTTGCCCCTGACCGGCAGCTATCATGAGCCCCCGCTGGTTCGACAAGAGCAGCGGGCAGCATCTCGCGCTGGACACCGGC
>NZ_JBFBAO010000364.1:0-6965 GCF_040682255.1 Micromonospora sp. NPDC051296
TCGAGCAGGGCACGAACCTCAAGGCCTGGCTCTACCGGATCCTGACCAACACCTACATCAACTCGTACCGGAAGCGGCAGCGGCAGCCGGTGCAGGCGCCCACCGACGAGATCACCGACTGGCAGCTCGCCGAGGCGGAGTCGCACACCTCCAGCGGGCTGCGGTCCGCCGAGACCGAGGCGCTCGACCGGCTGCCGGACAGCGACGTCAAGGAGGCCCTCCAGCAGCTGCCGGAGGAGTTCCGGCTGGCGGTCTACCTGACCGATGTCGAGGGCTTCTCCTACAAGGAGGTCGCCGACATCATGGGCACGCCGATCGGCACCGTGATGTCGCGGTTGCACCGCGGTCGTCGTAATCTGCGCAAGCTGCTTGAGGGCTACGCCGCGGAGCGCGGTTTCTCCGCCGCGCCGTCGGCCCGGAGTTCGGCTGCTGCCAGTGGCCGGGAGGTGTGACGTGAGCTGTGGTGACCCGCACGAGACGGATTGCCGTGAGGTTCTCGCCGAGGTCTACCTCTACCTCGACCTGGAGTGTGCGCAGGAGCGTCGTACGCTGATCCGCCTTCACCTCGACGAGTGCGGCCCGTGCCTGCGGGAGTACGGCATCGAGCAGGAGGTCAAGGCGCTGGTGGCCCGTTGCTGCGGCAACGAGTCCGCGCCGGACGAGCTGCGCGAGCGACTGCGGGTGCGGCTGAGCGAGCTGGTCGTCTTCGAGAGCACTGAGTCACGCGAACTGGCTGACTGAGCCGGTTCCCGGGTCCGCCCGCAAGGGGGACCACCGCGACCTCCGTCTCCGACGGGGTCCCTGCATGACGACGCCGGTGGCCCGAGTCGGGCCACCGGCGTTTCGCTGACCGGTCCGCGGGCGCGCCGCAGCCGGTCGGCCGTCAGGAGTTGGGGCGCTTGCCGTGGTTGGCGGCGCTCTTCTTACGGGCCTTCTTCTTACGGGCCTTCTTCGCCATGCTGACCTCCTCGTGATGGTCGGATCACCTGCGCACGACCTCGGCGCCGGTGCACGCACCGGTCCTCCCGGCGCCAGGGTCCGACCCGTTGATGCTAGTGCGGCCAGCACCGGCGGACGGCTGCCGGGGCCGCTCCTCGCCCACCGGCCGCCGCCGCATGATTGGATACGTCGCAGGCAGTCGCGAGAGAAGGGGCCGGGAGATGGCCGAGGAGATCCGCGCCGAGATGGTGGCGAACGTCTGGAAGGTCGTCGCGTCGGCCGGGGACACCGTCTCCGAGGGGGACACGCTGGTGATCCTCGAGTCGATGAAGATGGAGATCCCGGTGGTCGCCGAGTCCGACGGTGTCGTACAGCAGCTCGCTGTCAACGAGGGCGACGTGGTGCAGGACGGTGACCTGATCGCGGTGATCGGTTGACCGGCCTGCTGGTCCGGCCGGCCGAGCCGGCCGACTTCGCCGGGGTGGCCCGGCTGACCGTCGCGGCGTACGAGGCCGACGGCCAGCTCAAGGGTGAGAACGGCTACGCCGCCGTGCTGGCCGACGTGGCCGGCCGGGCGGTGCACGGCGAGATCCTGATCGCCGCCGACCCGGCCACCGGCCAGCTGCTCGGCTCGGTCACCTTCGTCCTGCCCGGCACCCGGTACGCCGAGCTGTGCGGCCCGGGCGAGGCCGAGTTCCGGATGCTGGCGGTGGACCCGGCGGCGCAGGGTCGGGGCGCGGGCGCGGCGCTGGTCGGGGCGTGCGTCGCGCGGGCGACCGAGCTGGGCTGCACGGCCCTGCTGATCTGCGTACGCGACGGCCACGCCGAGTCGGCCCACCGGCTCTACCGCCGCCGCGGCTTCGTCCGTGTCCCGGAGAAGGACTGGACACCGCTGCCCGGGGTCGACCTGCTCGCCCTCCGCCTGGCCCTCACCGCGCCGTCCTAGCGGCGCGGTGCGGCTCAGCCGATCGCGACGAGCAGGGCGAGTGCGGTGAGTGCGATCGAGACCGGCACCATCGCGTTCCGCTCCGAGCGGCTCCGGGAGAGCGCGTTCGGAGCGATGGACAGCGCGAAGTACCCGGCCACGATCCACATCACGATCCGGGCGACCGGTCCGGCCAGTACGTCGATCAACTCCGCGCGATCGAGGGCGATCACCGCGATGACCGCGTACACGACGATCGACACCGCGCTGCCGAGCCGGAGCGGGAGGGGCAGCACCTCGTGCCGGCCACCCCAGGCGAACCGGCCGAGCGGTGCACCGAGCGCGAGCGCGACCTGGAAGGCCGCGAGGATGGCGAGCAGGACGACGAGGGCGATGGCGGCGAGGGGCATCGGGTCAGTGTAGTGATCATCGGTGCACGGCCGGTCACTCCTGGGCGGGCGGCTCCTCGGCGGAGGGCGACTTCGCGGCGATCGCGGCGAGCAACTCGTCGGCGACCTCCAGCGCCAGCCGCTTGCGCTCGGCGTCGCTGATCTCGGGGGTGCGTACGGCGAACCAGCTGCTGTGCACCGCGAAAATCGCCAGTACGGCCCGCAGTTGGGCACCGGGGGAGTCGTCCCCGGCGGTGAGCACGGTGGCCAGCCGGAACATCCGCCCGCGCATCTCCCGACCGGCGGAGAGGCTCTTCAGCGCCGTCTGGTTCTGCTCGAAGAAGCGCATCACCGAGGGCTCCTCGCCGCCGAACATCGCGTCGGCGTACCGCTCGATGACCGCGCGCCGGGTGGCCAGGGTGGCCGGCTCGGACTCGGCCCAGGCGATCAGCGCGTCCATCCGCTCCAGCCGGTCCTCGACCACGCTGGTGACGATCTCGTCCTTGCTCTTGAAGTGGTAGTAGAGCGCGGCCTTGGTCACGTTGAGCCGTTCGGCGACCTCGCGCAGCGAGGTCGCCTCGTAACCCTGCTCGGTGAAGAGTTCCAGCGCGACGGCCTTGATCCGTTCCCGCGTGCCGCCGCCTGTGCTCTGGCTCACTCGCACCACCTAATCCGCTTGACGGTTGTTCGCCGTCAAACTTACCGTCCGGCTAGTAAGGTGGCTAGCCGGACGGCAAGTAAGGCGCCGCATCTCAGGGGGAGAGCGTACCGATGGCCCAGCAAACCCAGGCTCCCGCGCGACCCAATGTCCGGGTCGTGCTCTTCGGCCTGATGATCGCCATGATGCTCGCGATGCTCGACAACATGATCGTCAGCACGGCGCTGCCGCGCATCGTCGGCGAGTTCGGCGGGCTCAACCACTTCACCTGGGTGGTGACGGCGTACGTGCTGGGCACCACCGTCTCCACCCCGATCTGGGGCAAGCTCGGCGACCTGTACGGCCGCAAGGCGGTCTTCCTCACCGCGGTGGTGATCTTCCTGGTCGGCTCCGCGCTGTGCGGGATGGCCGGCTCGGGGATCTTCGGCGGCCCCGACGACGGCATGGTCCAGTTGATCGCCTTCCGGGCCGTGCAGGGTCTGGGCGCCGGTGGCCTGATGGTCGGTGTGATGGCGATCATCGGCGACCTGGTCCCGCCCCGGGAGCGTGGCCGCTACCAGGGCATGATCGCCGGGATCATGGCCATCGCGATGGTGGCCGGCCCGCTGGTCGGCGGCTTCATCACCGACCACCTCTCCTGGCGCTGGGCGTTCTACGTCAACCTGCCGCTGGGCGGCGTCGCGCTGGTGCTGCTCATCGCGACCATGCACCTGCCCAAGTACCGCACCGAGCACCGCATCGACTGGCTCGGCGCCGCGTTGCTGTCGGTGGGCATCACCGCCATCGTGCTGATCACGACCTGGGGCGGCAACGAGTACGCCTGGGCCTCCCCGCAGATCCTCGGCCTCGCCGCGCTGGCCGTCGTCGCGCTGGTGACCTTCGGGTTCGTCGAGCGGCGGGCCGCCGAGCCGATCCTGCCGCTGGGCCTGTTCGCCAACCGGAACTTCGCCCTCATCTCGGTGATCGGCTTCCTGCTCGGCTTCGCGATGTTCGGCGCGATGAACTTCCTGCCGCTCTACCAGCAGACCGTGCAGGGGGCCTCGGCCACCAACTCCGGCCTGCTGCTGCTGCCGTTGATGTTCGGCATGCTGGTGGTCTCGCTGATCGTCGGCCGGGCGATCACCCGGACCGGGCGGTACCGGATCTACCCGATCGTCGGCGGTGCGGTGATGGCCGTCGGGCTCGCCCTGCTGAGCCTGCTGGACGTGGGCACCAGCAAGACCGAGTCGTCGCTCTACATGATCGTGCTCGGGGTCGGCATGGGCTTCCTCATGCAGACGTCGATGCTGATCGCACAGAACAGCGTCGAGCAGAAGGACCTCGGCGCGGCCAGCGGTGCGGCCACCTTCTTCCGCTCCATCGGTGGGTCGTTCGGCATCTCGCTGTTCGGCGCCATCTTCGCCAACCGGCTCGCCGGCAGCGCGGCCGGCGGCGCGTTCAGTGGCGGGGGCGAGGGCAGCGCGGGGATGAACATCGAGCAGCTCAAGGAACTGCCGGCGCAGGCCCGCGAGCTGGTGCTGGGCGGGCTCGCCGACGCGATCTCGCACGTCTTCCTGTGGGCGGTGCTCTTCGCCGTGGTGGTGCCGGTGCTCGCCTGGTTCATCCGGGAGATCCCGCTGCGTACCAGCAACGAGGTGCCGGGCAGCCCGGAGGAGCAGGCCGAGACCGCCCTCGCCCGCTCCCCATCCGCCTGAAGGAAGGGCCCCTTCTTAACGCCTGTTGTAGAGGAAGGGGCCCCTCTTAACATCGATGCCTCCGACGGGCGGGGCGCGGGGCGTCGTGCGTCAACGGCCGCCGTCGCCGTCAGGGCAGCGGCGGGCCGGGGATGCGTGGCCGCAGCGGGCGGAGGAGGCGATGCAGAAGGGCGCGTAGCCGGTTGCGTCGCCGACCTGCGGTCACGCCGGCCAGAGACCGGGCCAGCGCGCTGGTCTCCGGATCGAGATCCGGGGTGGCCAGGGCCAGGTGGGCCAGCGAGGCGGCCGTCGGCATCGGGCGCTCCCGGGCCGCCTCGGCCACCGTGGTCAGCCGCTCGGCGACCACCCGGGCCACGTCGGACCGGACCGACGGGTCGACCCAGGCGGCGGTCACCAGGGCGAACAGGGCCGCCTCGGCGACCTCCACCCCGCCGGCCAGCTCCACCAGCACCCGCCGCCGGGTCGAGTCCGCCCACGGCTCGTCGGTGCGGTGGTGCAGCAGGCCGAGGCAGGTCCACACCTGCACGCAACGCACCCACAGCGCCGGGTCCTCGCCGGCGAGCACCCGGCCCAGCGCGGTCTGCGGGGTCTCGGGCGGGTGGGCCAGCAGGCCGAGCAGGTCGGGCAGGTCGAGAGTGGCCAGGACGACCGCCGTGTCGTACGCCGCCGGTGGGTGTGGCCAGGCGGGATGGGCGAGTTGGCGCAGCCGGCGCGCCGCCTCCGCCGACGGTGCCGCCCGCACCGAGGTCATCGGGGCCGCCCCGGCGACGGACGACCCGAGCGCGTCGCCCGCCGTCGGGGCCGGAGTCAGCTGCCCCAGCCACGGGCGGCCGCGGCAGCACTCGGTCAGGTCACCGTGCTCGTGCGAGTCGACCGGATGGTCGCGGATGAAGTCGGCCAGCGCGACCAGGTGACGCACCTCGCCGTCGCGCTGGAACCGCAGCCGGTGCGCGGTGTGCACCGCGCAGTCGAACGACGGGTTGCGGGCCAGCGCCCGCTCGATCCAGCCCAGCGCCTCATCGAGCCGGCCGTGGTCGGCCAGGGTGCCGGCGATGTCGGCGTACACCGCCAGGTCGTCCGGGTCGTGGTCGACGGCGCGGCGCAGGGCGGCGAGCGCCTCCCGGGTCCGGCCGGCGCTGCGCAGCGCGTACCCGAGCCAGACCTCGCCCATCTTCGACGGCGCGACGCGTACGCTCCGGCTGGCCCAGCGGACCGCGAGCGTGACCTCGCCAACCCGCCGGGCCAGCGCGGACGCCGTGCCCAGCAGCAGGCTGTGCTCGGGGTGGACGGTGACGGCGTTGCGGGCCAGCGTCAGGTACGCCGCCATGGCCGCCCGGTCGGCCGGCGGCACCGGATCGGGCGCGGCGGCGCAGACCTGCATCAGGACCCGGGCCGCCCGGTCGGGGCCGATCCGCTCGGCCAGGTCGGGCGAGGTCACCCAGGGCACCCCCGCCCAGTCCGCGCCGGGTGCGTTCGCGGTGGCGGCGACCAGCAGGTCGAGACCTTCGGCGGGGCGGCCGCCCGCAGCGAGCAGGTGCGCCCGGGCGACCACGGCACCGACGAAGGTGTGGTGTTGCAGGGGGAACAGGTCCAGCCCGCCGTCACCGCTGGCCGCGGCCAGGCGGGCGAGGGTCTCGTGCACCTCGGGCAGCGTCGGGGCCCGGGCCAGCGCGCCCGCGACATGGTCGGCGGCGTGCGCCAGGTCGCCGGAGTCCAGGGCCCGCCGGGCCAGGGCCAGTTCCTCCGTCGCCGGCAACGCCCGGTCGTCCGTTCCCTCGGCCACGTCGTCCTCTCACTGGTCGGCTTGCGCGGTGAGGTCGGGTCAGCGTAGGTGACGGCACCCAGTTTTGGTGATCGTCTGCGCGATGCTGCTCGTTCGATTGCCCAGACCGGATCAAAGGTGCAACACTGAGCAGCAAACGCGCGGATATCGCGCAGGGGAGGAGTTTCCGTGACGCGCCCAGGGGGCGGCATGGCCGCCGACATCGACGAGCAGCCGGCGGGCTACGAGCGGTTGCTCTCCGCCGACCACGCCGCACCGATCGCCCGGGTCGCGGCAGCCATCGCCGCCCGCCGTCCCCGGCACGTGGTGTTCACCGCGCGGGGCACCTCCGACCACGCCGCGCTGTACGCGGCCTACCTCACCGAGATCCGCCTCGGCCTGCCGGCCGGACTCGCCTCACCGAGCGCGATCACCCTGTTCGGCGCCCGGCCGGATCTCTCCGACGCCCTGGTCGTCGGGGTCAGCCAGAGCGGCGGCTCGCCCGACCTGGCCGAGGTGCTCCGGGTCGCCCGGGACTCCGGCGCGCTCACCCTCGCGGTCACCAACGCGCCGGACTCGCCGCTAGCGGCCACCGCCG
>NZ_JBFBAO010000365.1:0-6931 GCF_040682255.1 Micromonospora sp. NPDC051296
GGAGTCGTCGAGCAGCACCGGGATGCCGTACAGCGGCCCGGTGGTGCCCTTCTTCCGCCGGTCCCGGTCCGCGGCCTTCGCGTCCTTGATGGCGTCCTTGTTCAGCCCCCTGACCGCCTGGATGGCCGGGCCCTCCGCGTTGGTCAGCGCGATCCGGTACAGGTACGCCCGGACCAGGTCCTCGGAGGTGAGCGTTCCTGCGTCCAGCCGCGCCTTCAGGCTCTGCACCGACTCGGTCTCGAGCGAGAACGGCAGGACCGGCGGCTCCTTGCCGCCGAGCATGGTCATGACCGCGTCGTAGTCCGGATTGCAGCCGCCCCGGTTGGCAAATGGTGCCGCGGGCCGGGTGTGCGCGCACCGGTACATGCTCGGGTTCACCCTGCTCGCCGGCTGGCGCAGCTTGGTGGCCTGCTCGATCACGTACGCCACGCCGATCAGGTCGCGCTCGCTGTAGGCGGCGCCGTGCACCGACACGTCCTGGGTACGGCGGGTCGTCGTGGTGTATCCCATCGGGATGGTGACGGCCGGGTAGCCGGCCTGGGCCCCGCTCGGCACCGACCCGAGGATCGCGATGACCGGGTCCGTCGGCTGGGTCGGATCGGAGTTCGGGTAGTCCACCATGGTGTTGATGGCCTCGTGGTAGGCCGCCTTCTGGAGGGGCAGGTTGGTCCGGAACTGCACCTCGTTCGCCCCACCAGGAGTGACGTCGACCAGCGAGGCGCTGAGGTGGCGGGCGTTGCCGAACTTCAGCGCCTGGTGGGCCTCGGCCTGGTTGACGGCGACCTCCTCGACGAGCGACTTGATGGGCGCGTCGGGGCCGAGCCGCTTGTAGTACTCGTCGATGGCCTTGTGCTGCTCGTAGCCGGAGGGCACGCTGGGTCGCGGCCCGACGGCCACCGTCGGGCGTGGCACCATGACGGCGCCGGCCGCGGCCAACGCGTCGTACGCGATCTTGAGCGGGCTGCCCTCGGTGAGGGTTCCGTTGTACCCGATCTTCTTACCCTTGACGAAGTCGAGGTCGAGCGCCGACATGTAGTCCGGCACCGTGCTGGGCGGGGTCGGGATAACACCGGTGGCAAGGTAGTCGGGTCCGAACATGGCGACGTACACCGCGTCGGAGTCGGGGTCGGGCCCGGCGATCGACTGCAGGGTCATCGCCGCGTCCGAGACGGTACGCACCATCGGGCCCGCCGTGTCCTGCGAGGCGAGGATCGGGGCGATGCCGTAGCCGGGCACCAGCCCGACGGTCGGCCGCAGACCGACCAGGCTCTGCGCCCGGGACGGGCTGATGATCGAGCCCGAGGTCTCGGTGCCGATGCCCAGCGTCGCCATCGCCGCCGCCATCGCGGTGCCGGTGCCCGACGAAGAGCCGCTCGGGTTCTGGTCGGCGTCGATCCCGTTGAGCACCTGCCCGGTCAGGTTGCCGAAGCCCGACGGCTGGTTGCCGAAGCTGTTCGCGTACTCCGACAGGCCCACCTTGCCGAGGATCACGACGCCGCTCGCCCGCAGCTTCTTGGTGATGCCCGCGTCGGTGGCCGGGTACGAGTCGCGCAGCGAGTAGTTGCCCGCCGAGGTGTACATGCCCTTGACGTCGATGAGATCCTTCAACAGGATCGGCAGGCCGTGCGCGGGGCCGCGGAGCTGCCCCTTGGCGCGTTCCTGGTCTGCCTGCGCGGCGTCCTTCAAGACGTCGGGGTTGAGTTGGCTGACGGCGTTGAGCCCGGGGCCGCGCTTGTTCAACGCCTCGATCCGGTCGAGGTACGCGCAGGTGAGCTGGACGGAGGTGAGCCCACCGTCGGCCATCATCTTCACGGCCTGCTCGCCGGTGAGCGTCTCGAGATTGAGGGTCGGGTAGCCCTTGCAGGCGGGTTCGGGGGCCTGGGCGGCAGCGGGGTTCGCCGACATCGCCACGACGACTCCGACGCTCACCAGGATGGCCGCCATCGGGCGGGGAACGGGTGATCTGCGCATTTCTCCTCCTCAGAGGTACCAGGCGGGGGCAGCCTGGGTAGCGCCGGAATCATGGCGAGGGATGGTTTCGCGAGCATGTCTCGGACGTTCCGGATCCACGATGTGACGGGATTCCCACGGACCCGCGCGAGGGCGTCGGCCTCGGAACCATCGGCACGGCTTTGCCCAGGCGCCGTAGGTTCGATAATTGACATTATGTCAAGTTGACGGCCGGAGCGATCTCCTCCGCGCCGCCGACGGCCCCCGTTCGATCGGTGGGCCGGGCGGCACGGCCTCCAGGTCGTAGCCGCCGGTGCGCGCCTCTCGCCGGTGCCGCGACCCAATGGGTCACCTACGCCGACGCATCGGGTCGCGGTGCCGGGCTGCGGGTGCGTCTTGTATCAACGGCACAAGACGCACCCGCCATGCTCCTGTCTGCCGCCCCTGCGCCCACCCGCGGGCGGGCCACTCCCCTCCGTTGCCAGCCAACCCGAAAAACCTGCATAATATGGCTTATGCATGACAAATCGGGTAAAGCGGTTGTGGAGCTGGTTGAAGAGTTTCTGACCGCGCGCGCCACCCGCAAGCCCTCCCCGCACACCCAGGCGGCGTACCGGCGGGACCTGACCACCGTCGCCGCGCACGCTGCGGAGCTGGCCACCCCTCCCCTCCCCCTCGACGGCCTTCCGCTCGGCGCGCTCTCCCCCAGCCTGATGCGGGCGGCGTTCGCCCGGTTCGCCGCCGACCGGGCCGCTGCCTCCGTCGGGCGCGCCTGGTCCACCTGGAACGGCTTCTTCGCCTTCCTGGTGGCCGAGCAGGTGGTGCCCGGCAACCCGATGCCGGCGGTGGGTCGCCCCCGGTCACCGCTGCCCCAACCCAAGCCGCTGCGCGGCGAGGACACTCCCGAGCGGCTGCTCGCCTCGGCCGCCCGGGCCGAGGGGCGGCAGCGTGACCCGTGGCCGGAACGGGACGTGGCGGTGCTGGCCCTGGCGCTGTGTGCGGGGCTGCGGTTGTCGGAGCTGCTGGCGCTGCGGGTCGGTTCGCTGGCCGGCCGGCCCGGCGAGCGCCGGCTGGAGGTGGCCGGCAAGGGTGGGCGTCCCCGGGTGTTGCCGGTGGAGCCGGATCTGGACGCGGTGTTGGCGGACTATCTGGACAGTCGGGTGCGCCGGTTCGGCTCGCGTACGGTGCGGCCGGATTCGCCGTTGCTGGTGGACCGGCGGGGTGAGCCGCTGCGTCGGGGTGGGCTGCAGTATCTGGTGGAGTCCTGCTATCGGCGGGCCGGGATCGGTGACCGGGTGCCGCGTGGGGCGCGGTTGCACGCGTTGCGGCACACGTTCGCGACGCGGTTGGCCGAGGACGGTGCGGGTGCGGCGGAGATCATGCGGCTGTTGGGGCACGCGTCGTTGGCGTCGTCGCAGACGTACATCGAGGTGACCGCCGGGCAGCAGCGGGATGCGGTGCGGGCCAACCGTACGAACCGGGCGTTGGTGGGGTTGGCCCGGGGTCAGGCCGGTTGAGAGGCCGCCGGGGCGGCGCTGAGGATCGCCGGCAGGACGGTGTCGATCGCGGTGGTGGGGTCGAAGGCCGGGTCGGGGTTGGCGAGTTGGTTGTTGAGCAGGCCGTCGACGAGGGCGAGGAGCAGTCGCAGGGCGGTGGCCGGGTGGCGGGCGCCGAGGGCGGCGAGCAGGGGTGTGGCCCAGGCGGCGAGGTCGCGTTGGCCGTGGGCGATCTGTTGTTGCAGGGCGGGTTGGTGCGCGGCTTCGGCGAAGATGGCGAGCCGGGCGAGGGTGAGGGTGCGGCCGGTGGTGGCGAGGTGGTGGACGAGGACGCCGAGGGTGGTGGTGAAGGTGTCTGGGTCGATGTGGTGGAGGTTGCCGGCGAGTTGGTGCCAGCCGCTGGTTTCGAGGTCGAGGATGCGGGTGAGGACGCCGGCGAGGAGGGCTTCTCGGGTGCGGTAGCGGTTGGAGGTGGAGCCGGTGGGCAGGCCGGCCTGGTCGTCGACGGCGCGGTGGGTGAGGTGGCGGGTGCCGCGGCTGCCGAGCACGGTGATGGCGGCGTCGAGGAGTTGTCGTTGGCGGGCGTCCACGGGCTGAAACTACAGCAGTAGTGCGGGCAACTACATATGTAGTACGGTCGGTTGATGCGGGGATCTGCGGCCGTCATCGGGGGCGGCGTCGGTGGGCTGGCGGTGGCGAACGGGTTGCTGCGGGCCGGGTGGACGGTGACGGTGTTCGAGCGAGCCGCGGGGCTGCCGGAGACCGGCACCGGGCTGGGCATCTGGCCGTCGGCGTTGCGCGCGCTGGACCGGCTGGGGCTCGGGCCGGTCGCGCGCGAGCGGGGGCGTACGCAGCCGGACGGGGCGATGCGCCGGCCGGACGGTTCGTTGATCGCCAGGTTGGATGCGGGGCGGATCCGGCGGCGGCACGGCGAGGGGGTGCGGCTGCTGTCGCGTCCGGCGCTGCTGGGGTTGCTGGCGGAGGCGCTGCCGGCGGGCACGGTGCGCTTCGGTTCGGTGGTGGCCGATCCGGCGGCGTTGGCCGACGGGTACGACGTGGTGGTCGGTGCGGACGGGATTCGCAGCGCGACCCGGGCGGCGATGTTCGGTGACCGGTATCCGTTGCGGTATGCGGGGGTGACGGCGTGGCGGGGCACGGTGCCGCTGGAGGTGCCGGCGGCTGGTGAGACATGGGGGCGGGGCCGCAAGTTCGGGGTCACGCCGCAGTCCCCCGGGGTGACGAACTGGTACGCGGCGGTGGCCGCGCCGGAGGGGTACCGGCCGCCGGAGGGTGATCTGGCGGCGTTGCGGCGGTGGTTCGGCGACTGGCACGATCCGCTGCCGGCGGTGCTGGGGCGGATCGATCCGGCCGGGTTGTTGCATCACGACGTGCATTTCCTGCCGCCGTTGCCGACGTATGTGCAGGGGCGCCGGGTGTTGCTGGGTGATGCGGCGCACGCGATGACGCCGGATCTGGGTCAGGGTGCCTGTCAGGCGTTGGTCGACGCGGTGGCGTTGTCGGAGGCGTTGGCGGCGGCGCCGGATGTGTCCTCGGCGCTGGCCCGGTACGACGGGCTGCGGCGCGGGCCGACGCAGCGGATGGCGGCGATGGCGGTGCGGGCGGGTCGGTTGGCGCAGGTGCGCCGGTTCATCGGGGTGCGGGACGCGGCGGTGCGGTTGGCGTTGGCGTTCGGTCCCCCGGGCTGATCTGTCGCGTGATCGCCGCCCAGGGCGCGCCCGGGGGTGATGGCGTGGCCTGGGCGCGGTGTGGCAGGCTGGCGGTGACGCGACTGGCGGCACCGAGGATGGGATCGACCATCGGGAAGCTCTCGTCGTGGAGGTCGTCCGCCTGGGCCTCCGCGCGAGGTGAGCCATGTCGACGACGATGACGACCGCTCGGCTGCTGCCCGGTGGGCCGGTGGCGGAGATGATCCTGGCCGAGGTGGCCGATGGTGTGGCGCGGTTGCGGGCGGCGGGGGTGACCCCGGCGCTGGCGACGGTGCTGGTGGGTGACGACGAGGCGAGCGCCGGTTACATCCGGATCAAGCAGCGGCAGGCGGCGGAGTTGGGCTTCGATTCGCCGCACGTACGGTTGCCGGCGTCGGCGTCGCAGGCCGACCTGCATGCGGTGCTGGCCGATTTCAACGCGGACCCGGGTGTGCACGGGGTGCTGGTGCAGCATCCGATTCCTGGTGGTCTGGATTACGACCGGGCGTTGCAGGTTCTCGATCCGGACTCCGACGTCGACGGGATGCATCCGGTGAACATGGGCCGGCTGGCGTTGGGGCTGCCCGCTCCCCTGCCGTGTACGCCGGCGGGGATCGAGGCGCTGCTGGCGTTCCATGGGGTGCCGGTTTCCGGTCGGGAGGTGGTGGTCCTGGGTCGGGGGGCGACGTTGGGGCGGCCGTTGGCGTTGCTGCTGGCGCAGAAGCGGCCGACGGCGAACGCGGCGGTGACGGTGGTGCACACGGGGGTGGCGGACTGGCCGCGGTACACCCGGCGGGCGGAGATCCTGGTGGCCGCTGCCGGGGTGCCGGGGATCGTGCGGCCGGAGCATGTGCGGCCGGGCGCGGTGGTGGTCGGTGGTGGGGTGCGGTACGAGGGGCGGCGGTTGTTGCCGGACGTGGATCCGTCGTGCGATCGGGTGGCGGGGGCGATTACGCCGCGGGTCGGTGGGGTGGGTCCGGTGACGGTGGCGATGTTGTTCCGCAACGCGTTGCGGGCGGCGCGGTCAGCCGCCGGCCTGGCGGGTCAGCCGTAGGGCTGCCTATCCGAGGTCGACCAGCAGGGGTCGGTGGTCGGAGATGCTCGACAGCGGGGTCCGTACGGTGGTGACCGGCGGGAGCTGGTTGAAGCCCTGCCGGTCGGCGATGACGTGGTCGAGTTGGACGCGGGGTTGCCCGGCGGGATAGGTGGGCCGGCGGCCCAGCAGCCGCCAGCCGGAGACCAGCCGGACGGCCCAGGCGGGCAGGTTGAGGTCGCCGAGCAGGATCCGCGGGGCGGGCAGCGACCGCAGGGCGCGGACGACCTGGCGCAGTTGGCGGGCGTTCCACCCGGGCACGAAGGACAGGTGGGTGGCGGCGACGGTGAGCGGGCCGCGTGGGGTGTCGAGCACGGCGGCGAGCACCACGCGGGGTTCGTCGCGTAGCAGCACCAGGCCGCCGCCGGGGCCGGGCACGTACACCGGGGAGCGCACCGGTGCGGGGCGCAGCCGGGTGACCCGCCAGGTGGTGACCGGGTGGCGGGAGACCAGGCCGACGCCGTAGCAGGGTTCGCCGTGGCCGTCGTCGTCGTGGGTGAGTGGGCGGAACGCCTCGCCGGGGGTGCCGACCACGGCGGCGGCGAAGCGGTGCTCGGCGGCTCCCATCGCCTGGGCGGCGATGGCGGTGAGATCCAGGTTGCCGCTGCGGGACTGGTCGCGGTCGACCTCCTGCAGGGCGAGGACGTCGGCGTCGAGGTCGCTGACGGCGGCGGCGAGCCGGGCGG
>NZ_JBFBAO010000366.1:0-6839 GCF_040682255.1 Micromonospora sp. NPDC051296
GACACGTACCACAACACCACCTTCTCCCCCTCGGCGATGGGCTGACCGCACAGTTCGGTGTCCCGGGTCGCGGTACGCCGAAACTGCATGATCGGGGTGACCCAGCGCAGCATCTCCTCCGTTGCCGAGGGCAGCAGCGTCGCCTCGCGGGTCAGCCGCTCCCGCTGTGCCGGGTCGGCCAACAAGGCCAGCACACTGCCGGAGATGAGGTGTCGGGTCGTCTCGTTGCCGGCCACCACCAGCAGCAGCCAGAAGCTGCAGAACTCCCGGTCGGACAGTCGGCGGCCGTCCACCTCGCTCGTCGCCAGCAGCGTCATCAGGTCGTCGCGGGGTGACCGGCGGCGTTCGCCGGCGACGGTGAGCGCGTACTGGAAGGCCTCGAAGAAGGTGGCGCGGTACGCCTCCACGTTTCCGCCGCCGTACTCCGGATCGTCGAACCCAACCAGGTTGTTGCTCCACCGGTAGAGCAGGTGTCGGTCCTCGCGGGGCAGACCGAGCAGGTCCGCGAGGACCAGCAGAGGCAACTCGGCGGCGAGGTCGGTGACCACGTCGCAGTCCGCCCGGCGTACCGCCCGCTGCACGAGGGCGTGGGCGTGGGCGGCGACGCTGTCGTGCAGCGCCCGGATCGCCCGCGGCGTGAACACCGCGGTGACCAGCCGGCGGATCCGGGAGTGCTGAGGTGCGTCCATGTTGACCAGTAGTTGACGGGCCTGTTCCAGGTCGGCGGCGGTGCGCGGGTCGGGCAGGAACGCGCCCTTGCGGCCGGAGGAGAACACCTCCGGCTGCCGGGACGCGGCGACCACTGCCTCGTGGCTGGTGACCGCCCAGAACCCGGACCCCTGGCTGAGCATCTGTCCGCCGCCGCCGCGCCGCCACAGTGCCGGCTCCGGCACCCAGCACACCGGCGCCTCCCGCCGCATCCGGGCGAACTCGGCGAACGGCACCCCAGCGCCGTACGTCGCCGGATGCGCCACGTCCGGACGGTCCACCAGCTGGCTCATGACCAGTCTCCGGCCGGCTCGGGGTGCAGCAGCTCCCGCAGCACGTCGTGACGCAGTTTGCCGGTGCTGTCGCGGGGCAGCTCGGCGACGAACCGCCAGCGTCGGGGCACCTTGAACCCGGCCAGGGAACGCCGACAGAACCGGTCGAGGGCCCGCGCGGCGTCGGTCGGGTCGAGCCGGCCCGGGTCCAGTTCGACCACGGCGACCACCCGCTCGCCGTACTCGTCGTCCGGCTCGCCGGTCACCGCCACGTCCCGCACCCCCGGGTGGGCCAGCAGCACCGCCTGCACCTCGGCCGGGTAGATGTTCACCCCGCCGGAGATGATCAGATCCCGGGCCCGGCCGGTCAGGTAGAGGTAGCCGTCGCCGTCGAGGTAGCCGGTCTCGCCGTAGGTGAACACCCCGGGGCTCAGATGCGCGTCACGGGTCTTCTCCGGGGCGTTGTGGTACTCGAAGGTCTGCCCGGCGCGGCGGACGAAGACCCGGCCCGGCTGACCGGCCGGCAGCGCGGCACCCTCCGGATCGAGGATCACGATCTCGTTGGGCGGCACGGCCCGGCCGACGCTGCCCGGACGGCGCAGCCAGTCGTCGGCCCCGATGAGCGTGACCACCCCCGCCTCGGTGGCCGCGTAGTACTCGACCACCACCGGCCCCCACCACCCGATCATCCGCCGTTTCACCTCGACCGGGCAGGGGCCCCCGCCGTGCCACACCACCCGCAGGCTGCTCACGTCGGCCCGGGCCCGTACGGCGATGTCCAGTCGCAGCAGCCGGACGAACTGGGTGGGCACCAGGTGGCAGGCGGTGATCCGGTGCTCGGCCAACGCGGCCAGGAACGCCTGCGGGTCGAACCGCTCGTGCAGCACCAACCGGCTGCCGCGCAGCAGCGGCAACAGTGCGAAGAACAGCTGCGCGGAGTGGTACCAGGGGCCGACCAGCAGCACCGCGCCCCGCGCCGGCACCGCCAGGGTGTGCCCGGCGTACGCCAGCAGCCGCTCCACCCGGTGAAACGGCGCACCGGTGCGGAACAGGTTGTTGCGTACCCCCTTCGGGGCGCCGGTGGTGCCCGAGGTGTAGAGCATGGTGGAGCCGCACACCTGCTCCGCCGGCTCGTCGTCGGCGAGGACGGCCAGCAGCGGCTCGACCGCGGCGGCCTCGGCGACGTCCCGCTCCCCGGTCACCAGCTGGGCCACCGGGGCGGCGCAGCCCCGCACCGCCTCGCCGACCACCGCCGCGTACGCCGGCTCCGCCAGCACCAGCCGGCTCGCCGAGTCCGCCAGCTGGTACGCGATCTCCGGCGCGGTGAGGTGCCAGTTGACCGGCACCACCGTCACCCCGGTGTGGATGGCGGCAAGCAGCGCCTCGAAGGTCTCCCGCCGGTTGCCGCAGACCACCGCCATCGTGTCGCCGACCCGCAGCCCCTGCGCGCGCAACAGCCGGATCCACCGGTTCACCCGCGCGTCGAGGCCCGGCCAGTCCAGTTCCCCGGTCGCGTCGCGCAGCGCCGGCTCGCCGGCGGCCCCGGCCAGATCCCGCAGCAGTACGGCCATCCCGCCGCCCCTTCCCGGTCAGTCCAGCAGGTCCGGCTGGGCCCGGACGATGTCGGCGTACAGCGGACGGAAGTTCAGCCGGGCGATTCCCGGGGTGCCGATGGTGCGCCGGGTCTCGGCGGCCGCCGCCGGGTCGATCAGGACCGGCCGACCGGCCGCCTCGGCGAGCAACTGCACCTGGCAGCTGCGGTCCATGGCGATGAACCACCAGGCCGCCTCCGCCACCGAACCGCCGACGGTGAGCAACCCGTGGTTGCGCAGCACCACCGCCTTGGTCTCGCCGAGCGCGTCGGCGATGCGCTTGCCCTCCTCGTCGGCGAGCACCACCCCGGTGTAGTCGTCGAACACCGTGTGGTCCTGGTAGAAGGCGCAGGCGTCCTGGGTGATCGGATCCAGCGGACGGCCCAGCGCCGACCAGGCCCGCCCGTGGGTGGAGTGGGTGTGCGCGGCAGCGACCACGTCGGGACGCGCGGCGTGCACGTGCGAGTGGATGACGTACCCGGCCGGGTTGATCCGCCCGGTGCCCTCCAGCACCTCCCCGGCCGCGTCGACCAGCAGCAGGTCGCTGACCCGTACGTGTCCGAAGTGCATGCCGAACGGGTTGATCCAGAACCGGTCCGGCTCCTGCGGGTCCCGGACGGTCACGTGGCCGCCGGCCCCCTCGTCGAACCCGTACCGGGCGAAGAGCCGGCAGGTCGCGGCGAGTTGCCGCTGCCGGCGGAGGCGTTCCTCGGCCGGCGTCCGCCCGGTCATCCGCACCCTCCCGCGGTGTCGGTGTCGAAGGCGGCGCCCGCGACGACCGCCGCCGGTACGCCCGCGGCGGGGTCCCCTGCCGGGGGATCGATCTCGGGCCGCCAGGCAGCCAGGAAGTGGTCGACCCGGTCCAGCCCCCAGAACCGGTGCCGGCCCCAACGCAGGTACGGGATGCCGAACACGTCGTCGTCGTACGCGGCTTCCAGGCAGTCGGTCGCCTCCGCGCGGATCTCCGCGTCGTCCGTGGCGTGCTGCGCGGCGACCGGGTCGAACCCGGCCTCGACGGCGGCCCGGCCGATCACCTCCGGGGTGCAGATGTCCTCGCCGCGCCCCCACCGGGCCGCGACCAGCGCGTCGTAGAACGGCACCGCCCGCCCGGCGCGGCGGGCCGCCAGCCAGGCCAGGTGCGGCAGCTCCCACCACGGGTCCACGTCGATCGGCCAGGCCATCGTCAGGCCCGCCCGCTCGGCCAGCCGCTTGGTGTCCAGCAGGATGTATCGGTGCTTGGCCCGGCTCATCTGCACGTAGTGGAACTCGGCGCCCCGCTCGGCCAGCGCCGCGGCGGTCTTGGCGTCCGGATCCCAGTACGGGAACCAGTCCAGCCGGTCGAAGACGTCGGGCACCTCGCGGCGCAGCCGGTGCACGGTCAGCCAGCTGTACGGGCTGCGGAACGAGAAGTACAGCCGGGGCCGCCGCTTCATGCCACGGCCCCGGACAGCGCGCGCAGCACCTCGTCGTCGAACTCGGCCAGCTCACCGGCGCGCGGGCCGGCGCTGATCGCGTACCCGTGCAGGATGCTCGCGGTCGCGGTGTGCACCAGCCGGTCGTCGCGGCGTACGTAGCAGTCCATCCGGGCGTCGAACATGACCCCGCGCAGCACGTCGGTGACGGTCAGCACGGTGTGCACCTCCTCCTCCATCCGGGCCGCCTCGACCAGCCGTACCCGGGCCCGGGAGACCACCGGGATCCAGGACCGCTCGCGGACCAGGCGGCCCACCGAGATGCCCCGGGCGGCCAGGAACCGGTCCACCACCTCCTCCAGCGCCCGCACGTAGCCGGAGTGCTGCACCCGGTCGGAGAAGTGGCAGTAGAAGTACGGCGCCCGCCAGCTCCACAGGAACGCGTTCGACCAGGCCGGGGCCAGCACGTCGGCGACCGTCTCACCGGCGCCGATCGGCCGGTGGTCGGGGCGGGCGAGCACCCCGGCCGCGCCGACCGTCGGCACCACCAGGTCGGCCAGGTGGGCGGGCGCGGGCGCGCTGGCCGTCGCGGCGGGCTCGGCCACCAGTGCGATGCGCACCTTGCCGCGCAGCACCAGCTGTTCCCGGCCGTCGCGGTGCACCGTCATCTGCACCGCCAGTCGGCTGCCGGACTCCCCGGTCACCTCGACCCGCACCTCGTCGTCGACCTCCAGCACCGCCGGCAGCTGCACCGAGCAGTCGACCACCTCCACGCCGAGGCCGTGGTCGTGGAAGAGGTCCCGCGCGCCGGGGCCACGGTCGCGCAGCCACTGTAGGACGGCCTCCTCCACCAGGTAGATGAAGTGCTTGAAGCCGATCCAGGTGCGGATGTTCGCCCCCTCGTACCGGGGCCGCCCGACCAGGACGGTCAGCGGGGCGGTGGGCGCACTGGTCATGTGTCTGCTCCTGTCGTCAGGGACGTACCGTCACCCGGTTCGTCTCGCCGACGAACCGGGCGGCCTGTTCCGCGACCTCGGCGGCGTGGCGGACGTGGCAGAAGTGGTCGTAGTGCTCGTGCACCAGCAGGGTCGCCCGGGGCATGTCCCGGCCCAGGGTCGCGGCGGCGGCCGCGGACAGGGTCGGGTCGGCGCCGCCGGCCAGGATCAGCGTCGGGGTGTCCACCGTGGTCAACGCGAGCCCGCCGCTGGCGACGAACTGGTCGAAGACGGTGAGGAAACCGGCCGGACCGATCCGGTCGATCGCCTTGGCGATCATCGCCTCGAGGACGGCGGCGTCCAGCGTGCGCAACCGCTCGCCGATGCGCAGCCGCAGCCCGTCGCGGACGTGCCGGTCGAAAGTGCGCCGGGCCCGGTCGAAGACCTGCCAGGTGATCGGCTGCTCCGGCGGGCAGTACAGCGGGCAGATCAGCACCGCCGCGCGGGCCGGCGACCGGCCCGAGGCCATCAGCTCCAGCGTCGCATTGGCCCCGAACGAGTGCGCGACGACGGTGTCCGCCGGCCGGGGCAGTTGGTCCAACCCGGCGGCCAGCCACCGGGCCACACTGCCCTGGCGTCGCCACCGGTAGTCGTTGCCGGCCCGCCACGGCAGGTCCAGCGCGAGGACCTGCCAGCGGGGATCGAAGGCCCGGGCCAGCGGCCGCCACGACTCCCAGGAGTCCTCCAGGCCGTGGGCGAGCACCACCAGGTCTCCCCCGGCCGTCCCCGGGCTCAGCTCGTGCACCATCGGCGCCACGATCACCGCTCCGCCCACCGTTCGCCGTCACGGCCCGCCGCACGCCCGCCGTCGCGGCCATTGTTGGTGTCGGCCATCGCCTCAGATCCGCCGTCGCGGCTCGCCTGGCGCTGGCCGTCGGTGTCGAGCATCGCCTCGCGCCGGCCGTCGGTGTCGTCGCCGCAGGCGACGGCGAGCGGGCCGGGCACACCGGCGTCCAGCAGTGTCGCGGCGAGGGCCAGGTTGACCACTCCGGCGGCGCCGTAGCAGTCGCCCCACCGCATCGCCGGGTCGAAGCCGCCCGGGCCCAACCGGCGGTACCCGGGCCGTGCCCCGGCTGGCAGCAGGAGCGGCCCTGCGCCACCGGCGGTGCCGGCGTCGGTGGTGAGCACCAGGCAGGCCGCGCCGGCGCGCAGCGTGGAAGGGGGGCGGCCCGCCTGGTGCAGTCCGGTGGCGACCTCGTCGGCCGGTTCGGCGCCCACCACCACCACTCGCGCGGCCCGGCCGGCCCGCAGCAGCAGGGCTGCGGCGCGGACGGCGTCGAGCCCGGCGGTGGCGCCCGAGCAGATCATCAGATTCGCCCCGCCGAAGCCGAACCACAGGGCGATCGTGCTGGCCACCACGTTGCTGGAGGCGTTCGGCGCGGCCAGCGGGCTGACCGCGCGACCGCCGTCGGCGCGGACCGTCCGCGCCAGGTCGGCGACGGTGGCCACGTTGCCGAGGTTGCCGGCGACGACCACCGCGGTGGTCGGGTCCACGGCCGCCGGAGCGTTGCGGCCGGGCGGCAGGCCGAGGGCACGGTGCACCGCGCACAGCGCCAACCGGGTGGCCGGCTCCTTGAACAGCAGACCCTTGCGGCCGAGCACCTCGTGCGCGCGGTCGGCCGGCACCGCTCCGGCCAACGCACCGGCCAGCCGCTGCGGTGCCACGCCGGACCAGCCGGCCAGGTCGACGGTGAGCTTGTCCGCGTCCGGCAGGTGCAGACTCCAGCCGGTCACCCGCACCGTCACCCGCTGCTCGGCACCGGGCACCCGCTCGGTGGCGGTCAGTGGGCGGGTCATGGGGCCTCCACCAGCGTGACGGCGTTGACGCCGCCGAAGCCGAACGCGTCGCACTGCACCAGG
>NZ_JBFBAO010000367.1:0-6783 GCF_040682255.1 Micromonospora sp. NPDC051296
CCGGCCAGCCCCTCGTCACCGTGGTGCACCACGTCGACGGTCATCTCCCCCGCCGCCGCGTCCCAGGCCCGCACCGTGTACGCCCGCAGCCGGGGCCAGTTCTCACGCGGCAGATCGCGACGGATCGCGGCGAGCTCCATCGGGCGCGGGTAGTCGACCCCGGCAACCGGAAAGACGATCTTGATGTAGTGGTCGGTGAACTCGCCGACCGGCAGGCCGGCCAGTTCCTCCCCGCCGAGCACCAGCCGGACCACGTGCGCGGTGGGCCGCTCGGTGCGCAGCACTCGGGCGGAGGTCACTGTCTTGGGGCGCTCGGTCATCTGGTTAGGCTACCCTCACCCCCCGGTCCGCTCAGGCGGGGATCAGGCGGGTGTGCCAGGCGAGCGCGGCCGGGTCGGTCAGCGAGGCCACCTGGTCGACCACCACCCGCAGCCGGGCCGCGTCGTCCGGGGCCGCCCGCCACAGCGGGCCGAAGACCGGGTCGAGCACGTCCGGTGCCCGCTCGGCCAGCACCGCGACCAGTTCGGTGAGGATCTCCCGTTGCCGCTGGTAGCGCCCCACCGCGTCGGGCCGGCGCATCACGTACCGCAGGGCGATGCCCTTGAGCAGCGCGCACCGGGCGCGCAGCGGCCGGGGCAGGACGAGGTCGGCGGCGTACCGGCAGTGCGGCCCGGGACCGAACCGGGCGGTGGTGGCGGCCACGGCGGTCGCCACGAAACGGCCGGTCAGCACGCTGGTGGTGGCCTTCAGCGCGGCCTGGGCGCGGTGGCTGCCGTCGTACCCGGCCAGCGGGGCGAGCACCGGGTCGGCGAGCAGGTCCAGCAACACCTCGCCGAGGTAACCGGGTGACTCGGTCGAGTAGATCGCGGCCACGTCGGCGCAGAGGGCCGCCCGCTCGTCGGCGTCGGCGAGCAGCGGCTCCAGCGTCAGGTACCCGCCGTGGATGCCGTCCTCCACGTCGTGCACCGAGTACGCCACGTCGTCGGCCCAGTCCATCACCTGCGCCTCCAGGCAACGCCGCTCGCCGGCCGGGGCGCCCTCGCGCAGCCAGCCGAAGACGGGCAGGTCGTCGGCGTACACCCCGAACTTTCGCCGGCCCGGCTGGCGGGGCCACGGGTACTTGCTGACCGCGTCGAGCGAGGCGCGGGTGAGGTTCAGCCCGGCGGACCCGCCGTCCGGGGCGTACACCTTGGCCTCCAGACGGGTCAGCACGCGCAGCGTCTGCGCGTTGCCCTCGAACCCGCCGCAGGTGGCGGCGACCACGTCGAGCGCTGCCTCGCCGTTGTGCCCGAACGGCGGATGCCCGAGGTCGTGGGCCAGCCCGGCGGTGTCCACCACGTCGGGGTCGCAGCCCAGCCGCGCGCCCATCTCCCGCGCGATCTGCGCCACCTCCAGGCTGTGGGTCAGCCGGGTACGCAGGAAGTCGTCCGTGCCCGCCGTGTGCACCTGGGTCTTCGCGGCGAGCCGGCGGAACGCCGCCGAGTGCAGCACCCGCGCCCGGTCCCGCTCGTACGGCGACCGGCCGTGGCCGTCGTCCTTGGCCGGCTCCGGCACGCAGCGCGCCGCGTCCTCCTCAGCCCGCCCAGCGCTCAATCCCCACCCCTTCGCGACGACGGTCCGGGAGAGCTCAGGTTACGCCCGGCCGGTCGGTACGGCGCTCCCACGACCTGCGCCCGGCGGGTCCACATCCTCCAATCAGACGAGAGTTGTCGGCCGATCGCCGACGGTCACGGGATCGCGCGAATCGACGCCTACGGGTAGCGTCGCCATCGCGGAACGTCACCTGTTGAGGCGGAGACACGACCGGCGGGAGAGACACGCTCGTGAACGCGGAAACGATGATGGGCACCGAGTTGCGGGAGCTGCGCCGACGCCGCCCCGAGGTCGCCGGCACGGTCCTCGCCGGCACGGACGGCCTGCTGATCTCCAGTGATCTGCCCGCGACGGACGCCACCCACCTGGCAGCCCTGGCCGCCGCCAGCTTCGGCCTCGGCCGTCGGATGGCGGCCACCGTCCGGCAGGGCGAGTTCCACGAGTCCGTGGTGCACACCGCGGCCGGCTGCGTGGTCACCTACCCGGCCGGCCGGGACGCCCTGCTGACCCTGATCGCCGCCCCCGGGGCGGACCTGGCAGCACTACGGGAGGAGGCGCGGGCGGTGGTCCACCGCGCCGGCCCGGCACTCGCCGCCTGCCGCCGCCCGACGCCCGCCCCCAACCCGCCGGATCCGCACGCCCCGCTGGTCGTGCGCACCCCGATGGCCACCCTGCCGGCCCCGCGAGTGCACCGGGATCCGTACATCACCTGGCGCCGGCCACCGATCTGAGCGCGTGCCGGCGGACGAGCCGCCCGCCGGCACGCTCGTTCAGCGGCTGTCCGAGCCGGCCGTGACCACCGCGGCCCGGCCGGCCTCCAGCCGAGCCACCGGCACCCGGAACGGCGAGCAGGAGACGTAGTCCAGCCCGACGGAGTGGAAGAAGTGCACAGAGTCGGGGTCGCCGCCGTGTTCGCCACAGACGCCGAGCTTCAGCCCGGGGCGGGCCGCCCGGCCCTCCTCCGCCGCGATGCGCACCAGCCGGCCCACCCCGTCGGCGTCGATGGACTCGAACGGTGAGATGCCGAAGATGCCCAGCTCCAGGTAGCGCCAGAAGAACGCGCCCTCCACGTCGTCGCGGGAGAAGCCCCAGGCCATCTGGGTCAGGTCGTTGGTGCCGAAGGAGAAGAACTGTGCCGCCTCGGCGATCTGGCCGGCGGTCAGGGCCGCCCGGGGCACCTCGATCATGGTGCCGATCAGCACCTCGACGTCGCTGCCCCCGACCACCTCGGCGATGATCTTCTCGGCCTCGGCGCGTACCGTCTCCAGCTCCTGTACCGCGCCGACCAGCGGGACCATGATCTCCGGGTAGGCGCGGAGGCCCTGGCGCGCGCACTCCACCGCGGCCTCGGTGATCGCCCGGACCTGCATCGCGAACAGGCCGGGAATGACCAGGCCGAGACGTACGCCGCGCAGCCCCAGCATCGGGTTCTGCTCGTGCATCCGGCGTACCGCGGCGAGCAGCGCCTCCTCCTTGGCGACGTCCTCGCCGCGCTCCTGGGCGACCGCCACGTCGACCGCGAGCTGCTCCAGCGGGGGCAGGAACTCGTGCAGCGGCGGATCGATCAGCCGGACGGTCACCGGCAGGCCGTCCATCTCCCGGAAGATCTCCACGAAGTCCGCCCGCTGCAACGGCAGCAGCGCGGCCAGCGCGTCGTTCCGCTCGGTCTCGTCGCGGGCCAGGATCAGCCGCTCGACCAGCTCACGCCGGTCGCCGAGGAACATGTGCTCGGTGCGACAGAGCCCGATGCCCTCGGCGCCGAAGCGCCGGGCCCGGGCGGCGTCGCCGGCGGTGTCGGCGTTGGTGCGTACCGCCAGCCGCCGCTTGGCGTCGGCGTGCGACATGATCCGGTGTACGGCCTTCAGCAGCGCGTCGTCGATGGTCGCCGGGTCGAGTTGGCCCTCGAAGTACTGCACCACCTCGGAGGGCGTGGCCGGCACCTCGCCCAGGTAGACCTTGCCGGTGGTGCCGTCGATGGAGACGACGTCGCCCTCGGTCACGGTCCGCCCGGCCACGGTGAACCGCCGCTTCGGCACGTCGATGTCCAGTTCGTCGGCGCCGGAGACGCAGGTCTTGCCCATCCCCCGGGCCACCACCGCGGCGTGGCTGGTCTTGCCGCCGCGCGAGGTGAGGATGCCGCGCGCCGCGATCATGCCGTTCAGGTCGTCCGGGTTGGTCTCCCGGCGCACCAGGATGACGGCCTCGCCCTGGCCGGCCAACTCGACCGCGCGGGCCGAGGTGAAGACCACCTTGCCGACCGCCGCGCCCGGTGAGGCGCCGATGCCGGTGGCCACCGGCTGGAACTCGTGGTCGAGCTGGAAGCGCGGGAACATCAGCTGGGCCAACTGGGCGCCGTTGACCCGGTGCAGCGCCTCGTCGAGGTCGATCAGACCCTCGTCGACCAGCTGACCGGCGATGACGAACGCGGCGGCGGCGGTGCGCTTGCCGACCCGGGTCTGCAACATCCACAGCTTGCCGTGCTCGATGGTGAACTCGATGTCGCACAGGTCCTTGTAGTGCCGCTCCAGCCGGGCCATGTAGTCGAGCAGTTCGTCGTAGGCCGGCTTGTCGATCCGCTCCAGCTCCTGCAACGGCACGGTGTTGCGGATGCCGGCGACCACGTCCTCGCCCTGCGCGTTGGCCAGGTAGTCGCCGTAGATGCCCTGCGCGCCGCTGGCCGGGTCGCGGGTGAAGGCGACGCCGGTGCCGGAGTCCGGGCCGAGGTTGCCGAAGACCATCGCCACCACGTTGACCGCGGTGCCGAGGTCGGCCGGGATGCGCTCCTGCCGGCGGTAGACCACCGCCCGCTCGGCGTTCCACGACTCGAACACCGCCCGGATGGCCAGGTCGAGCTGCTCGCGCGGGTCCTGCGGGAACTCCCGCCCGGTGTGCTTGCTGAAGATCTTCTTGTACGCGTCGACCAGCCCGCGCAGGTCGTCCGCGTCCAGGTCGAGGTCACTGGTGGTGCCCTTGGCGCGCTTGGCGTCGTCGAGCGCGTGCTCGAACTCCTCGCCCGGCACCTCGCAGACGGTCTTGCCGAACATCTGGATCAGCCGCCGGTACGAGTCCCAGGCGAAGCGGTCCGCGCCGCCGGAGGCGGTCGGGTCGGCCGCGCCACCGGCCTGCGCCGAGAGACCGATCACCGAACGGTCATTGAGCCCGACGTTGAGGACGGTCTCCATCATCCCGGGCATGGAGAACTTCGCCCCGGAACGTACGGAGACCAGCAGCGGGTCGTCCGGGTCGCCGAGGCGCCGGCCCATCGCCTGCTCCAGCGCGGCCAGGTGGGCGGCGATCTGGTCGGCCAGCCCGGCGGGCTCCTCGCCGGTGGCCAGGTACGCCTTGCACGCCTCGGTGGTGATGGTGAAGCCGGGCGGGACCGGCAGGCCGAGGTTGGTCATCTCGGCCAGGTTGGCCCCCTTGCCGCCGAGCAGGTCCTTGAGGTCCTTGTTGCCCTCGGCGAAGTCGTAGACGTACTTGTGTTCGACCGTCTCTTGCGCTGCCACCAAAGCCTCCCACGCGCCCGGATTGACACTTAACGAAGGTTCAGTTATCAGATACCCCGGAGCCGACCACCGGTAATCCGGGGAGCTGTGCCGATCGGTGGGCGAAGGCTAAGCGAACAACGCGGGGCCCGGGAGCATTCGGTGACAATAGGCACAGCAATCACGACTATCCGCGTTCGTGGCGGTTTTTGGGAACGTTTCCACGCGCAGGATCACGCAACCGCCGACCTCCTCGTACTCTTGACGGCACGCACTGTCACCACACCTCGCACCATTGCCATAACCGCCGCGAATACACCCCTCGGAGCTGTCGTCGTGTCCTCGCCGTCCACCACCGCACCGGAACCGCTCGATTCGTCCGGCGACACCCCGGCCGGGCACGCGGTCGAGCCCGCGCGCACCTCGGGGCGTACCGCCGGGGAGCTGGCGGGGGCGGCGGAGCGGCAGGCGGCGGCGCTGCTCGCCCCGCCGGCACCGGTCCGGCTGGGCGACGTGGTGCCCGCCCCCGAGCGGGTCACGCCGGTCGCCGGCGCCGACCACCTGCTCGGTGCCGACACGGTGATCTGGGTCAGCGCCGCCCCGGCCGCGCTGGCCGTCGGCGAGCAGCTCGCCGCGCTGCTGCGCCCGGCCACCGGGTACCCGCTGCCGGTGACCGACGCCGCCGCACCCGCGCCGGCCGGCGGTATCGCCCTCGACCTGACCGGCGACACCGACCTCGGCGCGGAGGGCTACCGGCTCGACGTCACCCCCGCAGGGGTACGGATCGCCGCCGGCACCGCCGCCGGGCTCCACCACGGGGTGCAGACGCTGCGGCAGCTGCTACCCGCAACCATCGAGAGCGCCACGCCGGTCGCCGAGCGGTGGGTGCTGCCCGGCGGGTCGATCGTCGACCGCCCCCGGTACCCGCACCGGGGCGCGATGCTCGACGTGGCCCGGCACTTCTTCGCCGTCGCCGACGTGCTGCGGGTGATCGACCACCTGGCCCGGTACAAGCTCAACCGGCTGCACCTGCATCTCACCGACGACCAGGGCTGGCGGATCGCGGTCGACTCCTGGCCACGGCTGGCCACCGTCGGCGGGGCCAACGAGGTCGGCGGCGGCCCCGGCGGGTACTACACCCGGGCCGACTACCGGCGGATCGTGTCGTACGCCGCCGCTCGGCACATCACCGTGATCCCCGAGATCGACCTGCCCGGGCACACCCACGCGGCGCTGACCGCGTACCCCGAACTGGCGCCGGACCGGATCGCACCGCCGCCGTACGCCGGCACCGAGGTCGGGTTCAGCTACGTCGACCCGGCCAGCGAGCGGACGTACGACTTCGTCGCCGACGTGCTCGGCGAGCTCGCCGCGCTCACCCCTGGTGGCTGGCTGCACATCGGCGGCGACGAGGCGTTCAAGGTCAAGGGCGAGGCGTACACCGGCTTCGTCGAGCGGGTGCAGAAGATCGTCGCCGGACTGGGTAGGACGGTGATCGGCTGGCACCAGATCGCGGCGGCCGCACACACCGACGGGCGACTTCTCCAGTGGTGGGGTACCAGCGGCGACGACCCGGTCACCGCCGACGCGGTACGCCGGGGCGCCAAAGTCGAGCACCAGGGTCAGCGGGGTACGGAACTCGTGGCTCACGTTGGCGAAGAAGTTGGTCTTCGCCAGATCCAGGGCGGCCAGCTCGGCGGCCCGG
>NZ_JBFBAO010000368.1:0-6781 GCF_040682255.1 Micromonospora sp. NPDC051296
AGCAACTGGTGGCCCAGCGTCGTCAGCTCACCGAAGCGCCCGTTGGGCTTGATCTCCTGGGCGAGTACGGCCACGAGCACGGTGCCCGTCACGGGGAGGCGAAGCACGAGGAGCGGCAGCGCGACCGCGAGGATGATCCCGATGGGTGCGGACACGGCCCACGCGATGTACAGGGCGGAGAACAACGCGACCGCCCACGACGCCCACCCGAGGGGGTGCCGCGCGGTGACGGCCACGGGACGAAGGGCACGGGACAGCGGATGCGGCCGCCTCGCTTCATCGCCGGTTCCTGGTCGGTCCGCAGGCTCGGGGGGAGCATGGAGGTCGGTTTCGGTGGCCGAACCAGTCGAAGTCCCTCTGGAACCCATCGCCGCCTTTGCCCCGTGACCGGACCCGGTCGGCCTCTGCCGACCCGGAACCCACCGACAACAACGCCGAACCGGTTGCCGTGACAGTCGCGGGACGACCACAATCCGAGGCGACCATGTGATTCGAGTGGTCGTGCATTGTGGTAGGTCGAACATCACGGCGCAGCGGCCGTCGCGGCACACAGTATCAGGCCCCGCGATGACGAGCGCCACCGGAAGTTCCGGCCGCCGAGGCCATGGCCGGGGGATTTCAGTACGATGCCGGCGGCGTGTGTGTTCCGGTTTCCGACCGCCCGCGCCGCCACGGCCTCCTGACGAGGTTGCCGACCACTCCCGGAGCCGAGATGATCACCCGCCGCAGCCTCCTCGCCGTCGCCGGCGGCATGGCCCTGACCAGCGGCGTGGTCCTGGCCGGTGACTCTCTGCGGCCGAAGCGCACCATGCTGCCCGCCCCGTCCGGGGGCGACGACACGCGCATCCTCAACACCGCTCTCCGCGCCGGCGCCGGCGGCCTCGTCCACGGGCCCAGGGGTGCCCACTACCAGGTCAGCGCTCCGCTCGTAGTGCACAGTGGCACGACACTGGACATGGCGGAGTGCACGGTCACCCTGACGGCGGGCAGCGGCTGCAATCTCCTCACCAACGCGGCGGTCGCCAACGACGGTCGGGACCGGGACATCACCGTGACCGGCGGCACCTGGATCCGCGCCGACGGCGTCGGTGGCGTCGGCCCCGACCTGCACACCCTGCGGTTCCGGCGGGTGGACCACCTGGTGCTCCGAGGGCTGGCGGTGGAGACCTTCGGCGACAAGTACGCCATCTCCCTCGGCGACGTCACCGACACCACCGTCACCCGGATCCAGTTCGAGGTGCAGTCCGACGGCGTGCACATCCAGGGGCCCGCTGCGCGGACCAGGGTCGCCACGATCCGCGGGTCGACAGGTGACGACACGGTCGCCATCACCCCCCGCGACTGGCAGTCGTACGACGACGTCTCGGGGCCGGTCACCGACACGGTCATCGAGGACATCGACGTGATCTCGGCTGCGGCGCTGGTCAAGGTGCTCGGTGGATCGCCGGAGACCGCGGCGCTGCGCACCACCGTCCGCGACGTGGCCGGCCGGGCCCACAACAACGTCATCTGGATCGGCGACGACACCGCCGAATGGCGTACCACCGGTGGGCAGGTCGACGATCTGGTGGTGGAGCAGGTCTCCGCGGCCACCGTCCCCGGCCGACACGTCGTGCACCTCAACGGCTCGAACGTCGGCCGAGTCCACGTCCGGGGGCTCACCTTCGCCGATCCGGGCGCGGACGGGGCGCTGCTGCGGGTCTCGCCGCTGACCGCCGCGACCGTCGCGGAGCTGACCGTCGAGGGCGTCGACGTCGCTCACCTCGGCGCCGGCCCCGTCGTGGGCGTCGATTCCACGGCCCGGGTCCAGCGGCTACGGGTGGACGGGCTGACCGTCGCCGCCTCGGCTGCCGGCGCCGCGCTCCTCCAGATCGCCGGCGCGGTGGACGACCTGACCGTTCGGAAGGTCAGCGCGGCGGTACCCGGCGACAGCTACCTGGTCGAGCTGCCCCACTGGGCGGCGAACGCCGTGGTGCGACAGGCCAGCGTGTCGGACACGGCTGTCGCCGGCCGCGGTGGTGGCCTGGTCGCCGCCCTGGCGGCGACCCACCGGCTGCCTCGGGTGGCCTTCAGCAACGTGCGAACGTCGGGTAAGGCGTGGTTGGTCGACCTGAACACCCGCACCGAGCTGCTGCTGTCGGCCGTCACCATCGACGACACCACCGGCGGGGTCGCGAAGGTGCACCGGTCCGGTGCCGCGGTGGTCCGCGGCAACACCCTGCGGACCGCTCCCGGTTCGCAGGGGGTGGCGGTCGGCTCCGGCGGCTCGGTGACCTCGTATGTGCTGGACCTGGCCGTCGACATCAGCCGCCTCGTCCGCGCGGACGGCAGCTCGGCCACGAACACGAACGCCGGGCTGCCGTGCGGCATCGGGCCCGTGGTGTGTACCGGCCTGACCTGGCAGAACCTCCACACCGGCGCGACCTACTGACCGGCGACGCGCACCGCCTCACAGTGCCTTTCGGGACAGCACGCGCTTGAGATCCGCGATGGTGAGCGCCCGCGAGACCAGCACCGCCGCACCGAACAGGCCGCCGGCCAGCGCCGCCTCGATCGGCCACGGGAGCCGGACCAGCCACACCACGAGGATGGTGGCGGCTCCGGCGGTCAACACGCTCGCCACCTCGCGGACAGGCAGCCGCGACGTCATCGCCCGGGCGGCCAGCAGGCAGGTTGCCACGCCGATGACCAACTCGGTTCCGGCCGCGACCGCCGCCGCGCCGGTCGCTCCCCAGCGGGCGCACGCCCAGAACTGGGCCGCGAGGTTGACCACCGCAACCGAGACGGTCAACACCGCGATCGGGCGGACGACACCGAGCGCCGAGCAGATCGTCGTGCCGACATAGCCGAGCGTTACCCCGACAAAGGCCACGGCCAGCAGCATCAGTGGCGTGACCGCCGGGCCGTAGTCGTCGCCGTAGAGGTAGGCGACGAGAGCGGGAGCGAGCGCGATCAACAGGACCGCCGTGCCGGCGCCGATCACGACACCGGTACGGGTCGCCAGACTGAAGATCAGGTTTCGGCGATGGGCGTTCATGGACATGCTGGTCGCCACGATCGGCAACAGCGGGGCCACCAGCATGGCCGGACCGAGTTGGGCGACGTCCAGGAACTTGTAGGCGGCCGAGTAGTAGCCCACCTCAGCGGCGCCCTGTAGGTGGAACAGCACCACCGAGCCGAGCCGGTAGTAGGCCATGACCGCGAGCGCACTGATCGCAAGCGGCCAGCTCAACGCGAAGATCCGGCCCGCCTCCGCCCAGGAGGGCCGGCCGAGCGGCACCAGCCTCCGATTGATCACCACGCCGATGCCGGTCTGCAACGTGACGACAGCGACGAAGTACCAGGCGAGCAGGACGACGTCGCCGCCGGTACGGGCGATGACCACCACCGCTGTCAGCCAGAGGACGCCCTGGACGAGAGCGAGGATGGCCGACACCTCGGGACGGAAACGGGCGGTGGCCCCGGCGGTGAGGATGGACGCCGCGGACAGCGGTGTCGCGATCGCGATGACGCTGACCACCGCGCTGGACTCGCCGAACAGCCCCTGTGCGGCCGCGACCAGCAGGGCGACGGTCGCGGCCAACGCCACCGACGTGCGGATGACCAGGCCGGTGCCCAGGATGCGGCCGGCGGACGCCTTCTCCCGCGCGATCCGGGAACTCACCGTGATCGTGGTGCCCATGTCGGCGACCTGCGCCGCAGCCGTACCGAGGGTGAGCGCGAGGGCGAAGACGCCGTACCCGTCCGGGTTCAGGTAGCGGGCGAGCACGGACGTGGTCGCCATCCCCACGACCATGCCCACCAGCCGCAGCCCGAGGGAGATGCCCGTGGCCATGCTGAGCCCGCGAGCCGACCGCGAGCCGAGGGCCGCACCGGTCGCCCCGGGATTCGCCGGGACAGTGCCCACCGGCACCGTGGGCCGGTCCCCCGGCTCGGTCGTCGTCGGTCCAGACGAGGTCACCCGAGGCACTCCCCGAAGATGTGTTCGTACGCGTCCAGCCAGCTCTCGCGGCCGTGCCGCTGCTCGACGTACGCTACGCCGCCGCCCTTCATGTCCTCCAGGGCCGCAGCCCTCTCGGCCGTCAGTTCCGCCGGATCCCCGATTACGAGACCACCGCAGCGGGGCACCAGTTCGCTGCCGGGATCGCGGTGAAACGCCACGATCGGCAGTCCACCGGCGGCGGCCTCGAGAACGCAGGTCGGCGTGCCGTCGGTCTCCGCCCCGCAGTAGATGTAGAAGTCGGCGGCCGCAAGGAGGTCGGGAACGTCTTCCCGGTGACCGGTGAAGTGCACGTCGGCGCTGCCCGCGCCGAGCCGCTCCAGCCGCTCCCGGTCCGGCCCGTCACCGACGACGACCAGGGCGCTCCCGCTGGCCAGCGCCGCCGCGATCGCCCGGTCGTGGCGTTTGGCACCGTGCAGCCGCGCGGTGAGGATCGCGACCCGGCGGTCATGGAAGCGGCTCGGCAGCAGGCGCTCGCGCAACGCCGCCCGGGTCGCGGCCGGCGGGGCGGCGAAGCGGGAGGTGTCGATCGCGTTGGGCACCACGACGAGCTTGTCCCGGCCGATCACCGGTTCGAGGTCGTCGGCCACGGCCTCGCTGACGCATACCACCCGGGAGACGTGCTCGGCGGCGCGCGCGTAGCCCGCGAGGAGCAGCCGGCCGACCGGGCCACCCATCCACCGCCCGTGCTCGGTCCAGACCACCGGTGCCCGGCGGGACAGGGGCGCCGTCAGGGCGATCTGTTCCCGCTTGAACTGGAGGTAGTAGATCGAGGAATCGGCGATCTCCCGCGTACGACGCCGTTCCACCGGCACCCGCAGAAGTCCGGAGGCCATCGTCCGGCGGGACCATTTCGGCCCGAGCGCGATCTCCCGCCGGTCGAGAGCGTGCTCGTTCCAGCCTGGGCACCGGCCGTACAGGACGACGTCGTGGCCGCGCTGCCGCATCCCCTGTCCGAGCGCGACGGTGTGCGCCTCAGCGCCGCCGGCGGTGTCCGAGACGGAGACCACCGTGACGGTCAACGTGGACAAGGCGTTGCTCACCTCCGGCCCCTGGTCCGGCTCTGCCGGGCGACGGTGTACTCGTGCAGGAAGCGAGCGGCGGCATCCGCTGTGTGCAGCGGCGTCGCACCGGTGTCGTGGGCGGCCACCACGGCGTCGCGTACCGCCGTGACGCTGGTGTCCCGGGCCACGACGGTGGCCAGTTCACCCAGACCACCGCACGGCACCACCGCGGTCGGCACACCCAGCCGGGCCGCCACCGCCAGGACACCCGACTGGCTGGCGATCTCGTACGGCGCGACGACGACATCGGCCGCTGCGACCAGCGCGGTGAACTCGCCGACGTCGAGATAGCGGTAGGCGGTGGTCACCGCCGCGCCGGTCGCCTCGATCACCTCGTCCACCTGCCGCCCCGGCCCGAGATCCTCGCCGACCACCGCTCCCCGCCAGTCGGGCAGCTCCGCCAGGGCCCGGACGAACAGCTCCGGGTTCTTGTCGGCCCGGACCTGACCGGGCAGGAGGGCGAGCTTGGCCCCGTCCGGCGTGAGCTCGGCGCGCCAGCGCTCGACGCGGGCCGGGTCCACGGGCGGGGCCCACTGCACCAGAGGGACCCGGGCGACGGCCGCCACGCCCCGGTCGAGCAGCTTCTGCCGGTCGGCCTCGGAGTAGACGAGGACCCGGTCGGAGTTTTCGAGCCCGCTACGCAGCGCACGGCCCCCGCCCGGGGCGTTGGACCGGACGAACGTGTTGTGCGGGCTGATGACAACGGTCGCGTTGCGATGTCGGGCCATCGAGATCAGTTCCGGGGTCAACGCGAACATGCCCTGGATGTGGACGACGTCCTGGGTGTCGACCGCCCGGTGCAGGTGCGGGAGCGTACGGAGGACGTACCGCGCCGATGTCCTCGCCTGCCGTACGAACCGGTTTGGCGAGGTGCGATGCCAGGTGATGCACCGGCAGAGCCGCACCGAGGTCGGTGCCGCGTCGCAGTCGTCGGCGGTGTGGACGACCACGTCCACGCCGAGTTCGACCAGGCCGGCGGCGACCTCGACGGAGTGATTGAAGACGCCACCCCGGCCGCCGGACTCGATGAGGTGAACCCGCCGGATCACGACGCCGCCTTCCGGCCGGCGAGGCCCGCCACGGCGTCGACCACCTCGCCGACCGTCCGGGACCAGCCGAGCGCCTCGCAGCGCCGCCACCCGGTGTGCTCCCGCGCGTGTCGCGCGGGCACGTCCCGCAACGCGTCTACGACCGCTTTGGCGAAGGAGTGCGGCTCGTCGCCCACCCAGTAGCCGTCGGCACCCCGGACGGCGTCGGGAAGGCCACGAGCGGCGAACGGGCTCATCACGACGGATCGCCCACGCGACATCGACTCGGTCAGCTTGAGTTGCGAGCCACCGCCGGTGGTGGCGGGCGCGACGGTCACCGCGGCGGCGGCGTACGCCTCCGACACGTCGTCGAGCGTGCCGAGGACGCTGATCCCGGCACCGGCGTCGAACTCCGCGGTCAGCGCCTCGCTGCGCCGGCCCGCGACCACCAGCCGGGCCCCGGGCGACTCGGCGCGGACGAGCGGCCAGACGTCGCGCGCCAACGCCCGCAGCGCCAGCACGTTCGGCTCGTAGTCGTACGACGCCAACGCGAGAACGTACCCGTCCGGTGGCGACGGGTGGTAGGGCCAGATATCCACCCCGTTGGGGGCGAGGACGACGTCGCGGGCCCACCCGCGCAGCACGTCCAGATCCGGCTGGGAGAGCGCGACGCAGAGGGCGGCGCGGGC
>NZ_JBFBAO010000369.1:0-6767 GCF_040682255.1 Micromonospora sp. NPDC051296
GTGCTGCTGATGGGCCGGCGCCCCCGCCGATCACGCACGCCCGCCAGAACCGCCAGCCTGCGTGACCGCAACCCTTTGTGACCACAACCCCGCCGGACCGCGACCTCGCGTGGCCGCGACCCTGCGTGACGACCACCGGCAACCGCCGGCCACCTCCGCGCACGCTTTGCTCTGCTTCAACCCACGCACTGGCAGCTGATCAGCTGCAACACAGCGGATCATGACCACGCCACACGGCATCAGCGGGCACAGAGAGTGACCGTTGCGCCGGTTGAAGCAGAGCAAAGCGAGAGAAGGGTAGAGGTCAGGGGTGGGCGGACCAATACCAGCAGCGACGGCCAACAGCCAGTCGCGGTCAGGTGGGCCGTTGGCGGAGGGTCGGCGAGGTGAGCGCCGCCAGTGCGGCGGTGGCGAGTACGACCGCGCAGCCGGACAGCACCGCCGGGGCGCGGACGGCATCGGCGAGCGAGCCGAGCACGTTCGTGGTCAGCAGCAGCGGCAGGCTCTGCGCGAGCACCAGCACGGACTGCACCCGGGCCAGGTGGGTGACCGGCGCGGCGGCCAGGATCAGCGGGCCGATGTGGGTGGCGAAGACTCCCGACCCGAGCCCGATCGCTGCCCCGGCCGCGGTCGCCCACACTGGTGACCGGCCAGCGGCCAGCGCGGCCACCGCGGCGGCGGCCACCAGAAGGCCGGCGGCGGCCGCCATTCCGGGGCGGGACAGCGCTCCGCGCACCAGCACCGTCACCGCGACGGACGCCGTACCCAGCGCCACCGCCGCGACGACCGCGCCGGTGGCCTGCGGCGACCACGCCCGTTCCCGGGCCAGCAGCGGTACGAGCAGCGAGGAGACCGGCAGCAGGAACCCGGCGGCGACGCCGGTCAGCAGCAGCGCGGGCCGCAGCGCGGAATGCGACGCGGCGATCCGCAACCCGTCCACCGCGGCCCGCCACACCGACGGCACCGGATCCGCCGTCCGCCCCTCGCGCGCATCCGACGCGCGGCCCGCACCCGGGTCCGACGAGCGGCCTTCGCCTGGGCCCGAGGACCCACCGGCGCGTGGGCGCAGGGCCACCAGGATCGACAGCACCACCAGGAAGCCCGCGGCGTTGGCCAGGGCCACCCCGGCCAGCCCGGCCGCCGCCAGGACCAGGCTGCCCAGGGGCGGCCCGGCGAACACGGCCAGTTGACCGGCCACCTGGCGGGCCGACATGGCCCGGGCCAGCGCGGCGGGCGGCACCAGGCGCCGGGGCATCGAGCCCGCGCTGGGCAGGTAGAAGGCGTCGACGATCCCGATGGCCAGGGCGGTGAGCAGCAGCGGCAGCCGCGGGTCCGCGGCCGAGGACGCCGCGACGGCCAGCGCCACGGTGACCACGACCATCGCCGCGACCGAAATGATCATTACCCGCCAGGCACCGACCCGGTCGGCCACCGCCCCGCCCACCAGCAGCAGCAGGACGCGGGGCAGGTTGATCGCGGTGAGCACCAGGGCGGCGAAGCGGCCGCCCTGCCCGGCCGCCACCCAGGCCATCGCGAAGGCCATCGCCTGCACGCCGACCAGGGACACCCCCGTGCCGCCCAGCCACGCCCAGTACCCGCCCGGCACGGCCGTCCGGCCGCCGGTCGACGTCGCCCGACCGGTTGATGTCGCCACCACGGAATCTCCCGCCCACCGCCGACCGCGCCGGCCGGTGCCGGGTGGGACGGCTCCGGTCGGTCTCTCGCGTCGGCACTGTCCGGCCTCGACCCGGTCGAGGGTCAAGCCGGAGCGGCGTGGCCCGCGGCCGATCCGACCGCCGCCGCGGTGCGCAGGCCAAACCCGCCTAGTCCGCCAGCTCGGTGCGCGGGAGCATGTCGGGCGACCAGGTGAAGCGGTAGCGAGGAGCGGCCACCGCCCGGGCGAAGGCCGCTGCCACGGCCGGGGAGCTGACGATCCGCCAGTCCTGCTCCTTGGTCACCTCGAACCAGATGAGGCCGATGATGTCCTCGTGCTGCGGTAGCAACCGGAACGTCTCGGTGATCCATTCGGCCTTGCGGCCACCCGTGTCGGAGGCACCGGTCTCGGTGATGACCAGCGGCTTGCCGCTGAAGGCGCGAATCTCCTTGATGGTCTTTTTGAAGATCGCGTCGAAGGACCGGTACTTCGAGAAGGCTCCCATGCCGTAGTAGCCCGAGAGGCCCACCCAGTCGACGTACTCGTCACCCGGGTAGAGCCTGGCGAGCTTCGGAGTCGAGCCGTCCCACCTGGTGTTCGGGCTCCACACCCAGATGACGTTGGTGGCTCCGGCGGCCTCGAACAGATCGTGCACGTGGCGCCACGCCTTGACGTAGTCGCCCGGTTTGTTGCCGTTGGCCGTCTCGCACCACGGGTACCAGTTGCCGTTCATCTCGTGCGCGAACCGGATGGCCACCGGATGGTCGAGCGCCTTGATCCCTTCGGCCCAGGACAGCAGGTACTCGTCGAAGTCGCCGCGCGCGATGCGGGACAGCCGGTAGTCGGGCTGGTTGGAGCGGAGGCGGTCGATCGTACGGCGGGCAGCCCCCTTCTTGCGGGCCTCCTCGTCCAACCGGTAGTCCCATGGTTCCCAGGCCAGCATCGGCAGCATGCCGCGACCGCTGATCCCGTCGAAGAGCGTACGGTCGAACCTGTCGGTCGCCCATCCCGAGCTGAAGAGCATGACCTGCGGCTGGTGTTTCGCCGCCGCGGTGAAGTCGTCCACCGGCGTGAAGTCGTGCGGACCCTCCTTGGTCGCGACACCGATGAACACCTTCTCGGCCGGCGGGAAGACCTCCGGCGGTCGGGGCGACGTGCTCGGCGCGACCGCGACCGCAGCCGGATCGGGGCTGACGTGTTCCCGTCCGCCGGTCCCGGGCGCGATGGCGAAGGCGTAGGTCAGCAGCAGCGCGCCGATCAGCGCCATCGTGACCCGCGGCAGGGTCAGCCTCGCCATGGCACACCCTGCTCGGCCGCCACCCGTGCCGTCGCCCGGCCGCGCTGCTCGTCGCCGGTACGGGCGACGAGCGGGACCGGTTCACGGTACCGCTCAGCACGGGCCAGGATGCTCGACCCGACCGCGATAAGCGGTGGACCGAGGCCGGTCAGCAGGGTCAGCACCGGCCACACCCGGAGCAGGGCGAAGTCGTTGTCCAGCGCGAAGCTCGCGGCGAGCAGGCCGGCGGCGAAGGCCGCCCAGCACAGGTGCAGGCGGAAGGTGCCGAGCGACTCGGTGGTGCGCAGCTTGCCCTTGGCCGTCACCACGAACCCGAGCCTTCGTCGCAGCAGCGCACCGACGCCGGCGGCCACGTAGACCGGGCCGGCGAACAGGGCCAACGCCATGCCGACCAGGCCGATCTCCTCCCGCTCGTGCGGCGCGATGTTGAACCGGCGCAGCCAGAGCCACAGCGCGAACCAGGTGCCGATGGTCGAGCCCCACAGCACCGACCACACGGTGACGTCGAGTTGGGCCGCGCTCACGCCGGTGAGCAGGTACATGGCCGTGGCGAAGTTGCCCAGCAGCAGGCTGACCGCCACGCTCGGGTAGTAGAACTGGAGCAGGCGGTACTGCCAGCGTCGCCGTGCTCGCAGTTCACGCGGCGCCCGCAGCTCGGGGCGGACGAGGATCTCACAGATGCCGGCCGCCCACCGCCGCTGCTGGTTGAAGTAGTCGGCCCACGACGTCGGGCCTTCCCCGATGGCGACCACGTCCGGGGTGTAGACCCCCTTCCACTGGTTACCCGTCTGCGGGTTCGCGGCGGCGTGGATCCGGATGCTGGTCAGGTGGTCCTCGATGATGGAGTCCTGGTAACCGCCGACGCTGCGCCACGCCGACGGCCGGTAGAGGTGGCCGGTGCCGGTGAGCAGTGGGGCGTCCAGGCCGTTCCCGCCGCGGGCGATGAGTCCGTTGTAGAGGTACTGCTGGACCGAGGCGCCGTGCGCGACCAGGTTCTGGTGCATGTTGCCGTAGACCTGCGGGGTGACCACGAAGGCGACGTCCGGGTCACGGAAGTAGCCGAGCGTGCGTTCCAGGAAGTTCGCCAGCGGTACGTGGTCCGGGTCGACGTTGGCGACCACGTCGTACCGGTGCTCGTGTTCGGCCCGCCAGGCGTTGTGGTTTCCCGATTTCGTCCTGGCGCGGAACTCGCCGCTGGGCTGGTTGTACTCCGGTCGACCCCGGCGGCTGAAGTGCCGTACCCCGAGTCGGGTGGCCATCTCCTTCACCGCCGGGTCGTCACCCTCGTCGAGGATCCAGACATCCACCTGGCCGCAGTAGACGATCTGCCGCAGCCTCCGCAGCGTCCGTTCGACGACGTCGATCGGTTCCTTGCTCGGCACGATCGTGGTGAGCAGGGCCACCCGCAGGCCGACCGGCGGATCGACCGGCACCGGGTCCCGGGCGTGGTGCGCGAACACCCAAACGACCGCGTTCTGCGCGAGGCGGATCAGCTCGACGCCGACGACCACGCAGAAGCCGAGCCGAGCCGCCGTGGTCTGCCAGCTGCCGAGCCCGGTCACCCCGGATCCGGGTACGTGGTCGGGGAGCAGCAGCCAGCCGACGAGCAACAGCCCCGCCGCGCTGTTGGCGAGGACGAGCAGCGCCAAGGTCAGCCGTGCGGCGGGCGAGAGGACGTGGCGGAACTCGACCGCCGCCTGCGGATGCCGCGGCGCGAGCAGGGGACCGGTGGTCGCCCCACACTTCGCGTACGCGAGGCGAGCCCGGATGTTCAGCTGACGACGGTCAGCGCGGGTATCGGCCGCGACGCCCACGTTGCCCCCCAAGGGTCTGGATCCTGCTCGCCACGAACACGGATACGGCTGATCCTAGGCCGCATAAACGGGCAAACCCGCCGAATTTAGACCAAAATACTCCGGTTCGGCAGCCGCTCAGAGATCCGGCCGTTCGTCCACCAGCAGGGCCAGCGTGAGCCCGTCCGGTCGCCAGACCTGCGCCACCTGATACCTCGTGCGCAGCAGCCGCTCCTTCGCGCCACCGATGGCCTGCACCGGGTCCGCCTGCTCGCCGAGTCGCACGACCCACAGTCGCCGGGTGTCTCCCAGGCACCCGGCCACGTCGGCGCACTCGGCGACCGGGAGGCGCCCGTCGACTGGTTGCGGCCCCGTGGCGAGCACGTCCCTGGGGCGACGGTCGGCCGGCAGGTAGTGCGCCACCACGGTCCGGCCGACCCATCCGCCCGCCGGGTCGGCCGAGCCGTAGACCACGCCGTCGCCGGGTTGCAGCCGACGTTCGATGATCTCCGCGAGCTGCCGGGTGGCCTGCTGATGCCCGCCTGGTTCCCGAACGGCGACGTGCATCGGCGCACCGAGCACGGCGATCGCCGCCAGCACACCCACGGACCAGCGAGCGCGGACCCGGGTGAGGGCGGCCGCGCCGAGTGTCGCCCACGCGGGAAGCGTGAAGAGCATGAGCTGCGGCAGCCAGATCGGCGTCGCCTGCGCGACGAGCAGCAGCACGACCGGCGGCACCACCGCCCAGGCGGTGTACAGGGCGGCGGGGTAGCGCAACGGCAGGCTGAACAGCGCCAGCGCGAGCAGCACCACCCCCAGCGCGGTGACACCGAACAGCTCCCTCGGCGTCGCGGCCAGCACGGTCAGGCTCGGATCGGACACCTGCGCGAACCGCCCACCCTGTTGCCCGGTGTGCCAGAGCAATCCGGCCGCCGGCAGCGCGCCCAGACCCCCGGCGACCAGCCATCGGACGGCCACCTCGCGCCGGAAGGCGAACAGGGTCCAGCCGTGGCCGACGAGCAGCAGCAACGCGACGACGCTGGACAGACCCAGCACCAGCACCGACGCGCCGTACACGGCGAAGCGCCAGGGCCTCGGCCGGTCGACGGCCGACCGGAGAAGCCACGTGGCGAGCACCGCGGCGAGCAGGGTCAGCGCGTGCGGTTGGGCCTCCTGCGCGTACCGTGCGGATGTCGGCAGCAGGGCGAAGACCAGGCCGGCCAGGAGGCCGGTGCCCGGCGCGAACATCCGGGACGCCAGCGCTCCGACGAGCGCCGCAGCGACGGTCATGGCCAGGATGGAAGGTCCGCGCAGCGCGAGGTCCGAGGTGCCGAAGACCTCCGCCCAGGCGCGCATCAGCAGGTGGTACGGCGTGACGGCGGCCTCGCCCCAGCCGAGCGTCGACCAGGTGCCCGACCAGGATGACGCGACTCTGCCCCAGGTCGCGAGTTCTTCCAGGCGCAGCCCGGGTGCGCCGGCCCCGGCGATGCCGAGCGCGCCCATCAGCAGCGCCGGCGCCAGCCATGCGGCGACCCGCCACCGGTGGGTGTCGGTCACCGGACGCCCGGGCGCGGGGGCGGTGCCGTGGCCTTCTCCCCAGGGGTCCTCGTCGCTGGCCTCCGGCGACCCGAGCCGGGGCAGGACCATGGTTACGGCGTCCTTCATCGTGTCTCAACCATCTCCGTGGGTTCCCGTCGCCCTGGAGCATATTGAGCAAAGTTCACCACGACGGCCAGACGCCACAAAAGCAGCCAGACCGGCACTTACCGTCGAAAAGCGGCAACAAGCCACGGCGACCGACCTGGCCCCCGGTATGGTGTCGACCCGCCCTCCCCGGCCCCCCGACCAGGGCTTGCGCGCTCGCGATTGTTAGCAAGAACATCCGCACCACGCGCCAGCAGCAGACACAATCAGTGACCGTTGCGTCGGTTGAAGCAGAGCAAAGACATCCCAGGTGCTTGGATGTCAAGCGGTGGCGTGGTTGGGGTGGTGTGACCAGGCGGTCGTCTCGTCGTAGACGGTG
>NZ_JBFBAO010000370.1:0-6758 GCF_040682255.1 Micromonospora sp. NPDC051296
GCGGGGCCTGGAGCACCACCCACGCCTGCCGGCTGGCCGGCACGGCGCCGTTGGTCAGCTCGCGGTACGCCCGGTCCACCGCTGCGGCCCGGACCTGCCGAACCGCTTGGTGTAGCCCCAGGCCCACTCGAAATTATCCATCAGCGACCAGGCGAAGTATCCCCGCAGGGGAACGCCCGCGCTGATCGCCTGGTGCGCGGCGCGCAGGTGCGCGTCGAAGTACGCCAGCCGCTCGGCGTCGTCGACCTGACCGTCGATCACCGCGTCGACGAAGGCCGAGCCGTTCTCGGTGACGTACAGCGGCAGGTCGGTGTACTCCTCGTGCACCCGGCGCAGCGTCTCCACCAGGCCCGGGGCGTCGATCTCCCAGTCCATGTCGGTGACCGGCACGCCCCGGCTGACGAACCGGACGTCCTCGCTGCCCGGCCAGTTGGACGGGGCCCGCCAGTAGGGCTCCGGCTGCTCGCCGGGCACCGGAGCGGCCACCACGTGGCGGCTGTAGTAGTTGACCCCGACCAGGTCCAGCGGCGTGGCGATGGTGGCCAGGTCGCCGTCGCGTACGTGCCCGAAGTCGGTCACCTTCGCCAGGTCGGCGACCAGGTCGTCGGGGTACTGCCCGCGCAGGATCGGATCCAGGAAGAACCGGTTGGCCAGCCCGTCGATGCGCCGGGCGGCGTCGGAGTCGCCGGGCGATCCGGTGGCCGGGGTCACCGGGTACAGGTTGACGGTCACCCCGAGCTGGGCGGCCGGCCGGGCCGCGCGCAGGGCCTGCACGGCGAGCCCGTGCCCGAGCATCAGGTGGTGCCCGGCGCGGACCGCGTCGGCCCCGTCGGAGCGGCCGGGGGCGTGCACCCCGGAGCCGTAGCCGAGGAAGGCCGAGCACCACGGCTCGTTGAGCGTGGTCCAGTACTGCACCCGGTCACCGAGTGCGTCCGCCACCAGCTGGGTGTAGTCGGCGAACCGGGCGGCGGTGTCCCGGGCCGGCCAGCCGCCGGCGTCCTCCAACTCCTGGGGCAGATCCCAGTGGTAGAGCGTGAGCCAGGGCTCGATCCCGTTGGCCAGCAGCTCGTCGACCAGCCGCCGGTAGAAGTCCAGCCCCTCGGCGTTGGCCGGGCCCGACCCGCCCGGCTGCACCCGGGGCCAGGAGACCGAGAAGCGGTACGACTTCAGCCCCAGCCCGGCCATCAGCCGCACGTCGTCGCCGAGCCGGTGGTAGTGGTCGCAGGCGACGTCGCCGGTGTGCCCGGCGACCGTCCGGCCCTCGGTGTGGCTGAAGGTGTCCCAGATCGACGGGGTACGGCCGCCCTCGGCCGCCGCGCCCTCGATCTGGTACGCGGCGGTCGCCGCCCCCCAGAGGAAGCCGGGCGGGAAAGTCAGCGGCGCGCGCTCGTCGAGGACGCCGACGGCGGGCGGGGTGGCGGGGTTGCTCACGACTTGACTGCACCTTCCATGATCCCGCCGATGATCTGGCGGCCGAACAGGATGAAGACGACCACCAGGGGCAGGGTACCCACTGCCGTGGCGGCGAAGACCTGCGAGTAGTCGGTGTAGTAGGCGTACGAGAGGAAGGAGAGCGAGACCTGCAGGGTCGGGTTCTCCGGGGTGAGGATCGCGTACGGCCAGAGGAACGAGTTCCAGGTCTCCATGAAGGTCAGCAGCCCCAGGACGGCCGCGGCCGGGCGTAGCGCGGGCAGCACGATGTTCCAGTAGATCCGGAACGTGCTGGCGCCGTCGACCCGACCGGCCTCGATCAGCTCGTCGGAGATCGCCTGACTGGCGTACTGCCGCATCATGAACACGCCGAAGGCGCTGACCAGGAACGGCACGGTGACGGCGTACAGGGTGTCGTACCACCCGAGCGTCTGCATCATGCCCCAGAGCGGGATGAGGCCCATCTGGGTCGGGATCATCATGGTGACGATGATCGCCAGCAGCAGGATGTTCCGGCCCCGGAACCGCAGCTTCGCGAAGGCGAACCCGGCCAGCGAGCCGGTGAGCACCACTGACGCGGTGACCACGGAGGAGACGATGATCGAGTTGATCAGGCCGGTGACGAAGTTCGCCGCGTCGTTGGCGAGGACCCGGTCGAAGTTGTCACCGAAGGCGCCTCCGGGGGTGAGCGGCGGCGGCACGTCGTTGATGGAGTCCAGGGTGCGGGTGCCGATCACCACCATGTAGTAGAAGGGGTAGATCGACAGCAGGGCCGCCAGGACGAGCGCGACGTAGGTCAGCGGACTGGTGCGCCACAGGCGCTGGGAAGCCGAGATCATCGATCTCTCCTCACTTGGCCGTACGGCGGACGAGTACGAAGTTGAGCAGCGACATCAACACGATGATCACGAAGATCGCCCAGGCGACGGCGGCTCCGTAGCCGGCGGTGTTGAGGTTCTCGATGCCCATCTCGTACATGTACATGGCCAGGGTCTGGAACTCCCGCTGGTTGCCACCGAGGATGCTGCCGTTGGCGAAGAGCAGCGGCTCGGTGAAGAGCTGCATGCCGCCGATCGTGGAGAGGATGACCACGAAGATGAGGGTGGGCCGGACCATCGGCAGGGTGATCCGCCAGAACTGCCGCCACGGACCGGCTCCGTCGATCGCCGCGGCCTCGTACAGGTCCTTGGGGATGGCCTGCATCCCGGCGAGCAGGATCAGGGTGTTGTAACCGGTCCACCGCCAGTTGACCATGGAGGCGATCGCCGTCCAGGAGCTCCACCGCTGGCCGTCCCAGTCGATCTGGTCGATGCCGACGAAGCTGAGCAGCCAGTTGATCAGGCCGAACTCCCGCTGGAACAGCATGCCGAAGACGATCGCGACCGCGGCCACCGAGACCACGTTCGGGATGAAGATGGCCATCCGGAAGAAGGTCTTGGCGCGCAGCAGGGTGCGGTTGAGCAGGTTCGCCAGGAACAGCGCCAGCAGGATCTGCGGGATGGTCGACAGGGCGAAGATGCCGAAGGTGTTGACCAGCGCGTTCCAGAAGTAGTCGTCGGTGAACAACCGGGTGTAGTTGTCGATCCCGATGAACGAGTGGTCGCCGATCATGTCCCAGTCGTGCAGTGACATCCAGGCGGTGCGCAGCATCGGGTACAGCCCGAACGCGCCGAAGATGAGGAAGAACGGCGCGATGTAGAGGTACGGCGAGTACTTGAGATCCAGGCGGGTGAGGAGGTATCCCCGACGGCGCCGGGAGGCGGTATCGGGCGGCCTGGGTGCTGCTGGTGACGGTGGCGCCGTCGTGGCCGAGAGACTCATGACGACACTCCGCTGCGCTCCGTGCTGCCATGAGGCACCACGACGCTGAATTGATGATTCACTCGCTTACGCTCGCTCATGCGGATTTCCTTTCCCGGCGAGGCCCGGGGGCCCTCGCGCAGGGTGGTACGCGGAGGGGACCGACCGGTGGCGTCCGGGGTGGTCCCCGGACGCCACCGGTTGGGAATCACTCAGAAGGCGCCCTGGATACCGGCGTCCTTCACGAACTGCTCCCAGGCCTTCTCCTTGCTGGCCTGCCCGTTCTCGAACGACCGCAGGGCCGGCTCGAGCGCGTTCTCCTTGACCGCCTGGTGCTTCGGGCCCAGGTGGATCGGCTCGATCTTGCTGACGCTCTCGCCGAAGATCTTGCCGGTCGGCGCGCCGCTGAAGTACTCGTTGGTGTAGCTGAGGAAGGCGTCGTTCTTCAGCGCCTCCAGGTTGGTGGGCAGCGGGCCCTTGGCCTTGAAGGCTTCGACCTGGCTGGTGGCGTTGGTCAGGAACTCGGCGAGCTTGGCCGCCTCCTTCTGGTGTGCGCTCTGCTCCGGCACGGCCAGCCACGAGCCACCCCAGTTGCCGCCGCCACCCGGCACGGCCGCCACGTCCCACTTGCCCTTGTTGGCCTCACCGGAGTTGTCCGCGACGATGCCGAGCATCCAGGACGGGCAGAAGGTGGCCGCGAAGGTGCCCTGCTTGAAGCCACCCGACCACTCCGGCGACCAGGTGGCCACCTTGGCGGAGATGTCCGCCATCGAGGTCGCGGTCTCCCAGGCGGCCTTCACCGCGGGACTGGTGTCCGCGATGATGTTGTTCTCCTTGTCGTAGAACAGGTCGCTGCCCTGCTGGAACAGCACGCCGTTCGAGACCGCGGTGACCGAGTCGATGAAGGCCTTGCCGCCGCTGCCCTGCTTGTACTTGCGGCCGGCCTCGTGGAAACCGTTCCAGTCCGGCCAGAGCGCCGACACCTGGTCCCGATCGGTGGGCAGGCCGGCCGCCTCGAACAGGTCCTTGCGGTAGCAGACCGCGAGGCTGCCGACGTCGGTCGGCAGGCCGATCAGCCGCCCGTCCGGCGCCTTGCCCAGCTCCCACTTCCAGGGCAGGTACTCCTCGGAGTGGTCGGCGATCAACGGGGACAGGTCGACCCAGTTGCGCGGGTTGGACTTGAACTCGTTGAGGATGCCCTCTTCCAGGGCGGTCACGTCGGCCGCGCCCTTGCCGGTGGCCAGGTAGCGGACCAGCTTGGGCCGGTACTCACCGAGCTGGGCGGTCTTGCGCAGCTCGACCTTGATGCCGGTCTGCTGCTCGTACTGCTTGACGAGCTCGTCGTAGCCCATCTCGCCGAAGGTGTCGACGACCAGCTTGGCGGGCTTTCCGCCCTCGGTCGACGTGTCGTCGTCCTTGCCGCAGGCCGCGAGACCGCCGACGGCGGTGATCGCGGCCAGGGCGGCCGCCGCCATGCGGGTACGCCGCGTGGTGAGGCTCATCCTGACCCCTCTTTCGATGGTGAGGCTGGTTGTTTGTGGTGGGGGGTGCCGCAGCGCCTGCCGGCACCGGCTCAGTCAGCCGGCGTCGGCGTCCCGGGGCGCCGGACTGTGATCCGCGCCTCTTGGGAACGCTCCCATGAGATTGCCGGTGTGTATCAGGAGTGTCAATAGGCCGATGGGAGCGTTCCCAGATCGTTACCGCGACAGTGGTTCGCGATGATGGTCAGCGGGGCGGATCGGGGTGACGGGTCAGCAGAGACGCCGCAGCAGCGTGGCGACCCGGCCGGCGTCGAAGGCGGCCGGGTCGAAGCCCGCGCCCGCCCAGTCGCGCATCGACCGGTGCTCGGGGTGCGCCGGATCGGCGAGCGCGGCCAGGAACACCAGGTAGCCCTGCGGGCCGCCGACATCTTCCGGCGGGCCGGCCCGCTCGCCGTCGAGGCAGCTCGGGTAGCGCTCGTCCGCCTCGGCGGCGAAGGCGTCCTCCACCAGCAGGTCGTGCTCCCACCAGTCGCCGAAGTCGTACGTGTAGTGGAACCGACTGCCCTTGCCGACCACCGCGTCCAGCCGGACGTCCAGTTCGTCCTGCACGGCCAGTTCACCGTCCGGATCGGGCTCGCCGTACTGCAGGCCGTCGATCTCGAACGAGTGCAGATGGCAGTCGCGCCAACCCATCGCGTGCTGCACCACCCGGTGCACCCGGTCCAGGGTGTAGCCACCGGGCACCAGCACCCGGCGCCAGACGGCGGGACGGACCCCGGACAGCGACATCCTCAGCTGGAAGATCTGACGCGGCATGCTGTCCCATCCTCCCGCGGCATAGGCTGCGAGCATGATCTGCCGAGCGTGCCGGACGCGGCGGCACGACGACTGTCCGGGCCGGAACTGGTGCGACTGCCAGCACCGTACCGCCCAACCCACCCCTCCGGTCACCGGTCCGGCCAGCGAATGAGCGTCGGACTTCCGATTTCCGCGCTCTGGCCGGAACCTTCACCCGCGCCGCTCGACGACGACACGCTCACCGCACGCTACGGCCGCGCCGACCGGCCCCACCTCCGGATGAACTTCGTGACCAGCGTCGACGGCGCGGTCAGCGTCGACGGTCTCTCCGCCGGGTTGTCCGGCGGGCCCGACAAGCGGGTGTTCGGGCTGCTGCGGATGCTCTGCGACGCGCTGCTGGTGGCGGCCGGCACGTTGCGCCGGGAGGGGTACCGGGCGGTCCGCCTCGACGAGCGGCGCCGGGCCTGGCGACGCGCGCACGGGCTGGCCGAGTACCCGACGCTCGTGGTGGTCTCCGGCATCCTCGACCTCGACCCGGCCCAGGCGGCCTTCGCCGACGCGCCGGTACGCCCTCTGGTACTCACCCGCGACGACGCGCCGGCGCCGGCCGGGCTGGCCGACGTGGCCGACCTGGTGCGTTGCGGTGACGGCCGGGTCGACCTCGCCGCCGGCCTGACCGAACTGCGCCGCCGCGGGCTCGACCAGGTGCTCTGCGAGGGCGGACCACGGCTGTTCGGCGCGCTCACCACCGCCGACCTGGTGGACGAGGTCTGCCTGTCGGTCGCCCCGCTGCTCGCCGGGGCCGGGGCCGGCCGGATCACCGCCGGTGACCCGAGCCCGGCCCGCCACCTGCCGCTGCGCCACGTCCTGCTCGCCGGTGACGGCACCCTGCTGCTGCGCTACGCCCGCCGGTGACCCGTACCACCGGACCGGCGGTGACCTGGGCCGACGGGGCCGGCGGGTGAATCGGGCCGACCGGCCGGCGGGCGGCGAGTTCGCCGAAACGGCCTCGTAACGGCAGCTCAGCTCTCTACCGTGAACCGGGATCGGCAGCTGCCGGAAGGCGGGACGTTGGCACACGAGGTGGTTGAGCTACGGGTGCACGGTGTCTCGGGCACGTCCGCCGAAGCGCTGCTCGATCACCCGATCGTGACCCGGGTGGCCGGTGACGACAACGCCGGTTTCTACCGGCCCCGGCCGGGGTTCGGGATCAATGACCGGCCGGGCGGGTTGAAGGTGGAGGCGTAC
>NZ_JBFBAO010000371.1:0-6756 GCF_040682255.1 Micromonospora sp. NPDC051296
CCGGTGACGGTCACCGTCAGGGGCGCATCGGCCACGCCGGGGTTGGCCAGCTCGACCGAGACGTTGTTGCCGCCCTCGTGACCCCAGGCCAGCGAGTCCACCCCGACCCGGCTGGCGTTGGCGGTGCCGAGCACGGCCTGCGCCTTGCGCCGGTAACCGTTGGTCTTGTACGGCAGCTCGACGATCTCGGAGATGTTCGGGTACTGCGCGGCCAGGGCCTTGATCCGGTCGTACAGCTCGGTCGGCGTGAGGTAGCTGCCGACGAAGTCCTTCTGGTAGCCCGGACCCTCCGGGTTCGTGTCGGGGATCGGCAGCCACTCGTTCACCTTGGCCACCGCAACGTCACCGGTGGGGCTGGTGATCCGCACGTAGTCGGGACGGCTGGTCACAGTCGCCGCGCCCCGGTGGTACATGTAGACGCCGGCGTCGACGAAGCGGGTGATGTTCTGGGTACCGCCGGAACCGATCTCGGTGCCCGGCCCGCTGTCCCGCTCGACGGTGAGCGCGTTGGTGGCCGTCTGGCCCTGCGCCCATTTCGCCTCCACCGACAGCACCTGGTTCTCACCGGAGGTGTAGTAGTCGGCACGAATGATCTTGACGTCGGAGACTGTGGACTGGGCCGAGAACGTAGCCGCCGCGGCGAACTCCTGGTTGTCCGCCAGGTGTGCGGCGATGGTCGCCTCGCGCTCGTCGATCCGGGCCTCGGCGTCGGCCGGGGTGTGCAGGACCTCGCCGAAGGTGAAGCCGGCCTGGGTCAGCGTGGCGACCTCGTTGCCGGTCACCACGGCGTGCACGACGATGCCGTCATCGGTGTGGTCGACGTGGTGGTCGAGGTCGACGCCGGTGGCCACCAGCGCGTCCAGCTCGGCGTTGTCGGCCAGCAGCACCTCGACCACGTTGACCGCCTCGTCGGCGAGTCGGCCGAGGTCGGCGGGGGTTTCGGTGGGGGCGCTGGGTGCGGTGGCCTGCGGCACGACGGCCGCCGCCGGGCTGACCATCAGCAGCACGGCCGTGCCGGCCGCCAGCGCCGCAGACGCGGGTAGCCGGCGTCGCCACCGGCTACGGGTACGGAATTCGGACATGAGGCTGTCGCCCCTTCTCGGCGTGCGGCGCGGACGGGTACGCGCGGCTCGCCTCGGCTGCCCTCAGCTCCGTGGACAACCATGACAACGCGCGCTGCGCTCGACGCTGCCCGCATCGCCGTTACGCAGCGTCGCGCATCTGGTAGACCAAGAGTGAATGATCTAGGTGCCGCATATCCTTCGCCCGTAGATGTCGATCTGTCAATCAACGGCGAGTGACGCCGCCCACCTCGCCCCAACCCGCCCCGGAAAGAGTGTTTGACCTGCATGCAGACTGGAGACCAGAAGCGTGCAGCTCGAAGCGAGGGGGGATCACGCGTGTCTGAGAACGCCGACCGGTCCAGCCACACCACCCACCGACCCACCGAGGTCACCGACCCGCTGCTGTGGCGGCTCGCCCTGGACGTCGCCGACGCCCACGCGCCGGCCGAGGGCGGCGGTTGCGCCCACCTGCTCTGCGCCGGCCAGGCCTGGCCCTGCGCCCCCTGGCAGCGGGCCCAGCGGGCGCTCAGCCTGGCCCAGGGTGGCCCGGCGGACGAGCCGCCGGCACCCACCGCCGAGCAGTGGGGCGGCTGGCAGGGCACGGTGTCCGGCTGGGCTCCGGAGCAGTCCCGCCGCGGATCTGCCGCCGCCTGACCCGCAGGCCCCGTCCACGCGCCTCACCCGCCGGACGGATGCCGGCCGCCGCCGACCCGCTGGACGACTCGGTCAACCGGCTGACCGGTGGATCAGGCCGCCACCTTTGTCAATGTAGCGTTGACACGTGCGTGACACGCTGCGCCGGCTGGCCGGGATCCCGGCCGCGCGCGACGAGCTGGACGAGAACGAGCTGGATCTCATCGACCGGGCCCGGCAGGCCGGCGCGAGCTGGTCGCAGGTCGCCGACGCCCTCGGGCTGGGCAGCCGGCAGGCCGCCGAACAGCGCCGCCAGCGCCTGGCCGCCGCGCGCCGGTCCCGCCGGGCGGAGTCCGACCGGCACTGGCCGACCGAGGTCGCCGGGCTCCGCGCCCGGCTCGCCGAGTTGCAGCGGTGGATCGACGCCGACCGGCGCTGGGACGCGCGGTTCCCCCGGGCCGCGCTGATCCGCCGCACCACGGCACTCGCCCTGGAGGCGGAGCCCGGCGGCCTGTACGACCTGGCCGGGCACGTCGCCGCCGACCTCGCCGCGACCGGCCCCGGGCTACCGATTCCGGTACGCACCGTCGCCCGCGACCTCTCCGCCGCTTTGTCAACGCACCATTGACAACCCTCCTCCGCCATTGCCTCCAGCAGACTCAGGCTTGAGGCTGTGAGTCACCTCGACTCAACCTTGGAGGGCCCGTGCGGCGCAACGCGACCCTGTTCGTGGCGATCTCCCTACTGTCCGGCTTCGGCAGCAGCGCGATGTCCCTGGTCGCCGGCATCTGGATCCTCGACCTCACCGGCTCCCCCGGCCGCGCCGCCCTCGCCGGGCTCTGCGTCTACGCGCCCACACTCGCCGGCCCGTGGCTCGGCGCCCTGGTCGACCGGGTGCCCCGGCGACCACTCGTCGTCGCGGCCAACCTCGCGCTCGCGGCCACCCTGCCGAGCCTGCTCGCGGTCCGCGGCCCCGACCAGGTGTGGCTGATCTACGCCGTCGCCGCCGCCTACGGCGTCAGCTACCTGCTGATCGACGCCGGCGAGACCGCGCTGCTGCCCGCCGCGCTGCCGGCCGCCGAACTCGGACACGTCAACGGCTGGCGCTCCAGCGCCCAGGAGGGCATGAAGCTGGTCGCCCCGCTGGCCGGCGCCGGCCTGTACGCCTGGCAGGGCGGCCACCTGGTGGCCCTGGTCAGCGCGGCCGTGCCGATCCTGGTGGCCGCCCTCTACCTGGCGCTGCGGCTGACCGCCCCGCCGGCCGGCACCACCCCGGGCCGCCCTCCCAAGGGTGTGCGGGCCGGCCTCACCGCGCTGCTCGGGCATCCGGTGCTGCGAGTGTGCGTGGCCCTGGCGGCGGTGGCGATCGCGATGTCGGGCTTCACCACCGCCGCCGGGTACGCGATCGTCATCGACGACCTCGGTCTGCCGGCCACGTTCCTCGGCGTGCTGCTCAGCGCACAGGGCGGCGGGTCCATCGTCGCCGGTGCCGTCGTCGGCCGGCTCATCGCCCGGCGAGGGCCGCTCGCCGTGGCCGCCGCCGGCACCGCACTGTTCGCCGCGAGTTGCCTGGTCCGCTGCGTACCCTGGTGGCCCGCCGTGCTCGCGGCCTCGGTGGCCGCCGGCGCCGGCCTGGTGTCGGCCCTCGTCGCGGCGGTGACGGCAGTGCAGACACAGACCCCGGACGCGTTGCTGGGCCGGGTCGGCGCCACCGCCAACATGGTGATGTTCGGCCCGATCGCCCTGGCGAATCCGCTCGGTGCCGCCGCCGTCGGGTGGGGCGGCCGTCCGCCGCTCGTCGCCGCCGCGCTGGCCTGCCTCGGCGCGTGCGCGCTGGCCTACCGCACCGCCACCGCCCCGGTCACGGCGCGGGCGTAGGGCGGCCCGGCCGATCATGTCGAGCCGGGGCGACCTCCCGGCAGCAGGTTCGGACCGGCCCGCGGTTCAGGCGGTCTTTCGGGCGACGACCGCGTACTCGGAGGCGGGTGTGGTGTCGTTGCCGTCCGGACGCCACTGCGAACAGGTGACCAGGCCCGGTGCGACGATGTCGAGGCCGTCGACGAACCGGGCGATCTCCTGCGGGGTGCGCACCGACATCGCCGCACCGCCACCGGCCTGCCACATCTGGATCGCCCGGTCGACCGCCTCGGGGTTGACCTCCCGGGTCGGGTGGGAGATGACCAGATAGCCACCGACGGGCAGTTCCTCGACCAGACGCCGGACGATCCGGGCGACCTCGGCGTCGTCGGTGATGAAGTTCAGGACGCCCAGCAGCATGACCGCCACCGGCCGGGTGAAGTCCAGAGTGCGGCGGGCCTCGGCGAGAATCAGCTCCGGGTCGCGCAGATCCGCCTCGATGTAGTCGGTGGCGCCCTCCGGGTGACTGGTCAGCAACGCCCGCGCGTGGACCAGCACCATCGGGTCGTTGTCGACGTAGACGATGCGGGAGTCGGAGGCGGTCGCCTGGGCCACCTCGTGGGTGTTGTTCGCGGTGGGCAGCCCGGTGCCGATGTCGAGGAACTGCCGCACGCCCGCCTCGCCGGCGAGGTGCCGCACCGCCCGACCGAGGAACTCGCGGTTGAACCGGGCCGACTGCACCAGTTCCGGCATCAGGGCCAGCACCTGCTCGGCGGCCTCCCGGTCGGCGGCGAAGTTGTCCTTGCCACCGAGAAGGTAGTTCCACAGTCGGGCTGAGTGCGGCACGTTGGTGTCCAGCACGCCCGACGTGGCGGCGCTGAGCGAGGAAGCGTCGGTCATCGGGTTCCCTGAGGTGGTGGTGGGCTTGGGCTGCGGCTGGAGGGTGCGTCCAGACAGGACGGTAACATCCGGTCGCGTTCCGGTGGGTCCCACCGGATCATCCACCGACCACCACCCGAGCGGCGGGTGACGGGCTCGGGAGCCGCCACCCGCCACTACCGGTCAGAGGGTACGGGCGAGCCGGTCGGCGAGGATCCGGGCGAACCGGGACGGGTCGGCCAGGTCGCCGCCCTCGGCGAGCAGGGCCATGCCGTACAGCAGCTCGGCGGTCTCCGCCAGCGACGCCTCGGTGCCGCCCTGCTCGTGCGCCTTGCGCAGGCCGGCGACGAGCGGGTGGCCCGGGTTGACCTCCAGGATCCGCTTGACCTTCGGCACCTCGTGGCCCATCGCCCGGTACATCTTCTCCAGGGTCGGGGTGAGGTCGTGGGCGTCGCCGACCACGCAGGCCGGTGAGGTGGTCAGCCGGGTTGACAGCCGGACCTCCTTGACGGAGTCGGTGAGCACGCCGCCCATCCAGCCGAGCAGGTCGGCGTACTCGGTACGCTGCCGCTCCCGCTCGGCCTCGGCCTCGGTCCGCTCCTCCTCGGTGTCCAGGTCGACCTGGCCCTTGGCGACCGAGCGCAGGGTCCGCCCGTCGTAGCTGCCCACCTGCTCCACCCAGACCTCGTCGACCGGGTCGGTGAGCAGCAGCACCTCGTAGCCCTTGGCGCGGAACGCCTCCATGTGCGGGGAGTTCTCGATGGTGGCGCGGTTCTCGCCGGTGGCGTAGTAGATGTCGGTCTGGCCGTCCTTCATCCGGCCGACGTAGCCGGCCAGGTCGGTCAGCTCGGCCTGATCGTGGGTGGAGGCGACCGACAGGATCTCCAGCAGGGTGTCCCGGTTGTCGGTGTCGTCGATCAGGCCCTCCTTGACCGCGGGGCCGAACTCGGCCCAGAAGGTGCGGTACCGCTCCGGCTGGCCGGTCTTGAGTTCCTTGACGGTGGCGAGAACCTTCTTGACCAGGCGGCGGCGCACGGCCCGGATCTGCCGGTCCTGCTGGAGGATCTCCCGGGAGATGTTCAGCGACAGATCGTGAGCGTCCACCACACCCTTGACGAAGCGCAGGTAGTTGGGCATGAGCGCGTCGCAGTCGTCCATGATGAAGACGCGCTTGACGTAGAGCTGCACGCCACGGCGCCCCTGCGGAGAGAACAGGTCCAGCGGCGCGTGCGAGGGAATGAACAGCAGCGCCTCGTACTCGAAGGTTCCCTCGCCCCGCATGTGGATGGTTTCGAGGGGGTCCGCCCAGTCGTGGCTGACGTGCTTGTAGAACTCGTGGTACTCGGCCGGCTCGACCTCGCCGCGCGGGCGGGCCCACAGCGCCTTCATCGAGTTGAGCGTCACCGTCTCGGTGCTGGTCTCGTCGCCCTCGCCGGTCCGCTGCACGGCCATCCGGATCGGGTGGGCGATGAAGTCGGAGTACCGCTTGACGATCTCGCGGATGGTCCACTCGGCGGTGTAGTCGTGCAGGTTGTCCTCGGCGTCGACCGGCTTGAGGTGCAGGGTCACCGCCGTGCCCTGGGGTGCGTCGTCGAGCGGGGCGACGGTGTAGGTGCCCGCGCCGTCGGACTCCCAGCGGGTGCCGCCGGTCTCACCGGCCCGGCGGGTGACCAGCTCGACCCGGTCGGCGACCATGAACGCGGCGTAGAAACCGACGCCGAACTGGCCGATCAGCTCCTGCGACGCGCCGGCGTCCTTGGCCTCGCGCAGCTGGCGCAGCAGCTCGGCGGTGCCGGACTTGGCGATCGTGCCGATGACCGAGACGACCTCGTCGCGGGTCATGCCGATGCCGTTGTCCCGCACGGTCAGGGTACGGGCCTCCCGGTCCACCTCGATGGCGACGTGCAGGTCGCCGGTGTCGACGGTCAGATCCTTGTCGACCAGCGCCGCCAGGCGCAGCTTGTCCAGCGCGTCGGAGGCGTTCGAGATCAGCTCGCGGAGGAAGACGTCCTTGTTGGAGTAGATCGAGTGGACCATCAGCTGAAGCAGCTGACGCGCCTCGGCCTGAAACTCCAACGTCTCGGTCTGGTCGTTCACACGATGTCCTTTCGGTCCTCGCCAGCCACGACGGTTTGCGGAAAGAATACGAGCCGTCGCGGTCCGCGTGCGCCGGGCGGTCCACCTCCGCCGTGACCGCGCCGCCGCCGGTCGGCCCCCGCACGACGCCGGGTCCCGGTGCAGCCGGTCCCGGTCGCCGGCGCGGACGCCGCGTACCACCCGGCGCAGCAACTCCTGGGAGTCGGCGATCCGTTCGTCGGGTTCC
>NZ_JBFBAO010000372.1:0-6749 GCF_040682255.1 Micromonospora sp. NPDC051296
CCACCGGCACCAGGCCCGCGGCCACGGCCGCCGCCGCGCCACCGCTGGAACCACCGGCGGTGTACGCCAGGTCCCACGGGTTGCGGGCCGGCGGGGCCACCAGCCCCTCGGAGTAGAGCGAGCAGCCCAGCTCGGAGGTGGTGGTCTTGCCGAGGCTGACCAGGCCGGCCGCTCGGATGAACCGCACCACGTCGGCGTCGACCGGCGGCACGAAGTCGGCGAACGCGGCGGAGCCGAAGGTGGTGCGGACGCCGGCCGTCAACGTCAGATCCTTGATCGCGGTCGGTACGCCGTGCAGCGGCCCGCGCCGGTCCACCGGTGTCGCGTCCGCGGCCCGTGCGGCCTCGCGGGCCAGGTCCGCGGTGACCGTGACGAAGGCGCCGACCGTGTCGCCGAGCGCGTCGACCCGGTGCAGGTGATGCTCGACCAGGTCCAGGCTGGACAGCTCGCCGCGGGCGATCGCGGCGGCCTGTTCCAGCGCGGTCAGGTCGTGCGGCTCGGCCATGCCGCCATCCTGCCCGCTCAGACCAACCGTTGCCGCCGCGACACGAGCGGCGGAGCGTCAGGAAAGCGTGCCGCTCTAAATACCGACCGTGCCGAGGAAGCGCAGGGCGTTGTGGGAGAGCAGCTGGTCGCGCTGGGCGTCGGTGAGGAAGTCGGCCTCGTGGACCACCCGGCCGACCGGGCGTTCGCCCAGCGGGTACGGGTAGTCGCTGCCCACCAGCACCCGCTCGGCACCCATCGTGTCGACCAGCAGCCGCAACGCGGGAGTCGCGAAGACCACCGAGTCGACGTAGAACCGGTCGACGTAGGAGCTGGGCGGGGCGGCGGAGGCACCGCGTACCAGGTCGCCCCGGCGGTGCCAGGCGTTGTCGGCGCGGCCCAGCCAGAACGGGAAGCTGCCGCCGCCGTGGGCGAAGCAGATCCGCAACGTCGGCGGCACCCGGTCGAAGACTCCACCGAGGATCATCGCCAGCACCGACAGGTGCGTCTCGGCGGGCATGCCGGTGAGCCAACGGGCCATCCACCGGTCGAGCCGAGGGCCGCCTGCCATGTCCCACGGGTGCACGAAGACCGGCGCGCCGACCTCGGCGCAGTGGGTCAGGAAGGTCACGATCCCGGCGTCGTCCAGGTCCCGGTCGCCGACGTGGTTGCCGATCTCCACGCCGACGTGTCCGGCGGCCAGGCAGCGGTCCAGTTCGGCGCAGGCCGCGTCCGGGTCCTGCAACGGCACCTGGCAGAACGGCAGCAGCCGGTCACCGCCGGCCGCGGTGACCTCCAGCGTCAGGTCGTTGAAGATCCGGGCCACCTTCACCGCCTGGTCGGCCGGGCGGTCGTAGCCGAAGAAGACCGGGGTGGGTGAGACCACCTGCACGTCCACCCCGTCGGCGGCCATGTCGGCCAGCCGGGTCGGCGCGTCCCAGCACTCGGCGCCGACCGGCCGGAACTCGGTCTCGCCGACCATGATCATGGCGGCCCGTTCCGAGTCGACCCGCAGCCAGGGCCAGCCGGACCCGCCGCACGCCGCGGCGAGATCCGGCCATCCCTTCGGTACGACGTGCGTGTGCACGTCCACCACCGGGAACCCCGACCGGGCCGGCGGACCGGCGACCGGCTGCGCCATCAGCCCTTGCCCGGGTGCAGCGTGCCGCAGTTGTCGCAGGTGCGGGCCTTCTCGTCGGCGTAGAACGCGCCGAAGACCGGGGGCAGGTCGGCGGCGATGTCGCGCACCTGCAACTCGACCTCGTGCACCTTGTGCCCGCACTCGGGGCAGTACCACTGGAACTTCTCCAGCGTCCCCTCCGCGCGGACCCGCTCGACCACCACGCCGATCGAGCCGGGCTCCGGCCGCTGTGGCGAGTGCGGCGTGTTGCGCGGCAACATCCACATCTGACCCTCGCGCACGTGCACCGTACGCGGCCCCTCCGGGGTCATCAGGTTGACGTGCATGTTGCCCTTGACCTGGTAGAAGAACTCCTCGTACGGGTCGACGTGGAAGTCGGTGCGCTGGTTCGGCCCGCCCACCACCATCACGATGAAGTCGTCGGAGCCGGGAAACATCTCCTTGTTGCCCACCGGCGGCTTGAGCAGGTGCTGGTTCTCGGCGATCCAGCCGGGAAAGCTGAACGGCTCGGCGATCTCACTCACGACTACCTCCTCGGGGAAGCAGGGCCACGGCTTGCATCTCGATCAGCAGGTGCGGATGCGGCAACTGGTGCACGGCCACGGTCGTCCGGGTCGGCCCGGTGGCGTCGAAGAACTCCGCCCACACCTCGTTGTACCCACCGAAGTCATTCATGTTGACCAGGTACGAGGTCACCTGCACCAGGTCGGTCAGCTCGGCACCGACCGAGCGCAGCAGGTCACCGATGTGCTCGATGACGGCGCGCGTCTGCACCCGGATGTCCAGGTCGGTCGTCCCGAACTCGTCCACCGACACACCGGCGAAGCTGTTGTCCGGCCGCCGCGACGACGTACCGGAGACGAACACGAATCCCCCGGCCACCTTGACGTGCGGGAACGCCCCCCGTGGCACGGCTTTGCCAGCCACCACCCGAGCCCCATCACCACTCACGACGATGCCTTCAGCGAAGCGGTGCCGAGCTTCTCCACGACCGCCCGCACCTGAGCACCCGGACGCAGCGGCACAGCTGCCGTCGCCGCGCCGGCCAGGAACACCCAGCCCTCGCGCAGCCGCACGCCGTGCCGCCCAGCCAGCCGGATGCCCTCGTCCAGCGCGCGGCGCGGATCGCCGAGGATCGCCGCCGTCGAGCCGACCTGCGCCAGTCGCCCGTCGACCTCCAGCAGCACGCCGAGGTTCTCCAGCCCGTCCGGCACCGGCGACCACGGCCCGACCACGAACGCGGCGGCCGAGGTGTTGTCGGCGACGACGTCCGGCAGCGAAAAGCTGAAGTTGGCGTACCGGGAGTCGATCAGCTCGATCGCCGGGGCGACGGCGCGCACCGCGTCGGTGAAGTCGCCGACCGGCTCACCGGGCTCGGGCAGCCGGTCGAGCAGGAACGCCACCTCCGGCTCGACCCGGGGGTGGATGAAGTCGGTCACGTCGACGGTGCCGCCGTCGGGCACCCGCATCGCGTCGGTGAGCCGACCCCAGATCACCTCGTCCACCCCGACCTGGGTCATCTTCGCCTTGCTGGTCAGCCCCATCTTCAGGCCGACCAGCCGCTCACCCCGGTCGAGGCGACGCTGCAGCAGCGCGGCCTGCACCGCGTAGGCGGCGTCGACGTCGAGGCCGGTCTCGGCGGCGAGCTGCGGGATCGCAGTGGCCGTGTCGGCCGCCGTGCCCAGCGTCGCCGCGATACCCGCGATGTCCGGCCCGATCATGAGTCTCCCCTGCCCGCGAGGTCCAGCGCCACATCCACGATCATGTCCTCCTGCCCGCCGACCATCCGCCGCCGGCCCAGCTCGACCAGGATCGAGCGGACGTCCACCCCGTACTTCGCCGAGGCGCGTTCGGCGTGCCGCAGGAAGCTGGAGTAGACGCCGGCGTACCCCAGGGAGAGGGTCTCGCGGTCGACCTGGACCGGCCGGTCCTGCAACGGACGGACGATGTCGTCGGCGGCGTCCATCAGTGCGAAGACGTCGCAGCCGTGCTTCCAGCCGTGCAGTTCGGCGACCGCGACGAAGACCTCCAGCGGCGCGTTGCCGGCCCCGGCACCCATCCCGGCCAGGGAGGCGTCCACCCGGACCGTCCGGCCGGCCGGCGACCCGACCGGACCGTCGCCGGCGACTCGGCCGTGCTCGACGGCGACCACGCTGTTGGCCACGCCGAGCGAGAGGTTGTGGTGCGCGTGAATGCCGATCTGCGTGCTCGGCTCCAGCACCTGCCGGTACGCGTCGACCCGCTGCGCCACGTCGGACATCAGCAGCCGGCCGCCGGAGTCGGTCACGTAGACGCAGTGCGCTCCGTACGACTCCATCAGCTTGGCCTGCGCGGCCAGCCCGGCCGGATCGTTCATGTGCGACATCATCAGGAAGCCGGCCACGTCCATGCCGTTCTCCCGGGCCCAGGTGATGTGCTGCGCCGAGATGTCCGCCTCGGTGCAGTGCGTGGCGATGCGGACGCTGGTCACCCCGAGCGCCTTGGCCGCCTTCAGGTCGGCGATGGTGCCGATGCCCGGCAGCAGCAGGGTGGTCAACCTCGCGTTCGTCATCACCTCGGCCGCCGCCGAGATCCACTCGGCGTCGCTCGCCGCGCCGTGGCCGTAGTTGACGCTGGACCCGGCCAGGCCGTCACCGTGCGCCACCTCGATCGCGGCCACCCCTGCGGCGTCCAGCGCGGCGGCGATGGTGCGGACCTGGTCCACCGTGTACCGATGGCCGATGGCGTGCATGCCATCGCGCAACGTCACGTCCTGGATGTACAGCTCGCTCACCGGAGCCCCCTTTCGTTCGCGACTGCGGGGCTCCGCTCCGCTGCACTCCTCGCGCTCATGCGGGCACCCCCTTCGCGGCCAGGGCCACCAGCCGCTCCGCCGTGCGCAGCGCGGCCGAGGTCATGATGTCCAGGTTCCCGGCGTACGCGGGCAAATAGTGCCCGGCGCCGGAGACCTCCAGGAAGACCGAGACCTGGAGGCCGGTGAGGTGCCGCCCCAGCGACGGCACGAAGGTGTCCACCCGGTCGAACTGCACGTCCTGCTTGAGCCGGTACCCCGGGACGTACTCCTGGACGGCGGCCACCATCGCGGCGACCGAGTCGGCGATGGCGGACCGGTCGGCGTCGGGGTCCGGGCAGAGGCAGTAGACGGTGTCGCGCATCAGCAGCGGCGGCTCGGCCGGGTTGAGCACGATGATCGCCTTGCCCCGGTCGGCTCCACCGACCACCTCGATCGCCCGGGCCGTGGTCTCGGTGAACTCGTCGATGTTGGCCCGGGTGCCCGGGCCGGCGGAGCGCGAGGCGATCGAGGCGACGATCTCGCCGTACGCCACCGGGGTCACCCGGCGCACCGCCGCGACGATCGGCACGGTCGCCTGCCCACCGCAGGTGACCATGTTGACGTTCGTCTCGCCCAGGTGCTCGTCCAGGTTGACCGGGGGCACCACGTACGGGCCGATCGCGGCCGGGGTCAGGTCGACCACGGTACGCCCGTGCCCGCGCAGCACCGCGTCGTTGTGCCGGTGGGCGCCGGCCGAGGTGGCGTCGAAGACCAGCTCGACGTCGGCGAACTCGGGCAACGCGACCAGGCCGTCCACGCCCTGCGCGGTGGTCGCCACACCGAGCCGGCGGGCCCGGGCGAGGCCGTCGGAGGCCGGGTCGATGCCGGCCATGGCCACCATCCGCAGGCCCGCACTCAGCCGGAGGACCTTGATCATCAGATCGGTGCCGATGTTGCCCGACCCGATCACCGCCACGCCAGTAGCCACTGGTCACCGTCCGTTCGAGAAGCAGGTCCGTACCGAGCCGAGGCCGGAGATGCGGGCCTCGTACGCCGCGCCCGGCGTGACCGCCACCATCGGCCCGAGCGCGCCGGAGAGCACCACGTCGCCGGCGCGCAGCGGGTCACCGGCGCGGGCCATCGTGCCGGCCAGCCAGCCCAGCGCGTGCAGCGGATTGCCGAGGCAGGCCGCGCCGGCACCGACCGACACCGGCTCGCCGGCGTGTTCCAGCACCATCCCGCACAGCCGCAGGTCCACGTCACCGAGCCGACGCGGCGTGGTGCCCAGCACGAACAGACCGCTGGAGGCGTTGTCCGCCACCGTGTCCACGATGGAGATGTCCCAACCGGCCACCCGGGAGTCGACGATCTCGATGGCCGGCAGCACGTGGTCGACGGCGCGCAGCAGGTCGGCGCTGGTGACCCGGCCGTCGGGCAGGTCGGCACCGAGCACGAAGGCGATCTCCGCCTCCACCCGGGGCTGGAGCAGCCGGTCGAGGGCGACCTCCACGCCGTCGGGCACCGCCATCGCGTCGGTGAGCACGCCGAAATCCGGCTCGTAGACCCCGAACCCCTCCTGCACCGCCCGGGAGGTCAGCCCGATCTTCGCGCCCACCCGCCGCTGCCCGGACGCCAGCCACTCGCGTACCTGGAGCTGCTGCGCCCGGTACGCGGCCTCGACGTCCCCCTCCGGGAGCAGCCGCCCCCGCAGCGGCGGGCAGGGCTTGCCGCTCCCCCGGGCCTCGGCCAGTTCCTGGGCCGCCGACTCGATATCAGTCATGAGAGATCCACGCAGACGTTGGTGAGTTCGGAGTAGAAGTCGAGCGAGTGCACGCCGCCCTCGCGGCCGATGCCGGAGGCTTTCACCCCGCCGAACGGGGTGCGCAGGTCACGCAGGAACCAGGTGTTGACCCAGACGATGCCGGCGTCCAGTCGCGCGCCGGCCCGGTGCGCCCGGCCCACGTCCCGGGTCCAGACCGTCGCCGCCAGGCCGTAGTCGGTGCCGTTGGCCAACGCGTACGCCTCGTCCTCCGAATCGAACGGGGCCACATGCACCACCGGGCCGAAGATCTCCTCCCGGTTCGTCCGGGCGTCCGGGCCCAGCCCGGTCAGCACGGTCGGCTGCACGTACGCGCCGCCGTCGCGGGCGTCGCCGAACCTCGGCACCCCGCCGCCGGCCAGCACCTGTGCGCCCTCGGCCCGGGCCAGGTCGTAATGGCCGAGCACCTTGTCCCGGTGGGCGTGCGAGATCAGCGGCATGTTCACCGTCGCCTCGTCCGCCGGCCAGCCGTACGCCAACTCGTCGGCGCGCTTGGCCAGCCGGGCGGTGAACTCCTCGAACACCGGCCGCTG
>NZ_JBFBAO010000373.1:0-6707 GCF_040682255.1 Micromonospora sp. NPDC051296
GCCCTCTACGACCAGCTGAGTCGCCGCAGCACCGCCCCCACGCTCCAGGCGGCGTGACCCCGGGGCCCGGCTGTCTACGGCGGGCCGCCCCCCGCGACCCCATCTGCGGTACGCGTCACCGCGAGGGCTGGGGCAGCTCGCAGTCGACCTTCGGGTTGGCACCGATGTAGTTCAGTGGCCCGGCGACGATGGTCACCAGGATGGTGCCGAGTTCGGCACAGTTGGTTTCCTCGTCGCTGTAGTAGCCGCGCTGGCCGGCGGCGACAGCGCCGATGACGAGCCAGATCACGACGAGGACTCCGAATATCGACGTGCCACGCATGCTTCCTCCACGGTCAGGGGTTACCCGGTGTCGGCCCTGGTACCCAACCTGGCCGGGCGGCTAACGAGTGGCTGCGTGACCGGTGCGCCGGGGCGCCGGTGCGGAGTGGGTGGACATCCCCGCACCGGTGGCCCGGCGGTCGAACTGTCAGGCGTTGTCGGCGGTCTGGGCGGCCAGCACCTTCGCCTGCTGGGGCCAGGTGGCCAGGCTGGCGGTGGCCCGCAGCCCGGCGCCCCGGATGGTGTCCCGCAGCGCCGCCTCGTCCAGCTCCGCCAGCTGCCGGTAGGTCCGGATGCCGGCACCCTGCAGGGCGGCCGCCATCTTCGGGCCGACGCCCTGGATACGCCGGAAGTCGTCGGCGGCATCCTCGGCGGCCGGGACGGCGGCGGCGACCGGAGCCGCCGCTTCGGTGGCGACCGCGGCGGCCGCGGCGGCCGCGGCGGCCGGGGCGGCCGGGGCGGCCTCGGCGGACGCCCTGGGCCGGACCGGCGGGGTGGCGACGGCCGGCCGGTCCGGCGCGGTCGCGTCCTCGGCCGGTCCGTCGGGGACGGACGCCGGCTGCGGCGCGGCGCTGTCGGCGGCTGCGGCGACCGGCTCGGTGGCGGGCGGCACCGCATCGTCGCTGGTGGCCGTGGGTTCGGTGGTGCTGGCCGGTTCGGCGACCATGGCCGGCGTCGGCTCGGTGGTCACCGGCTCGGCCGGCGCGGGCTCGCTGGTGGTAGCGGCCGGCTCGGCGATGGTTTCCGGCTGCTCGGTCACGGTGCTGGCGGTCGGCGCCGGCCCGGTCGCCGTGGTCGCCCCGGTCGACGGCGCGGGGGGCTCGTCCCGCCGGCCGCGGAGCAGCAGCCAGCCCGCCGCCAGGCCGGCCAGCAGGACCACGATCAGTATCAGCCAGATGCCAGAGGACTCCGCCACGGCAAACCTCCCTGAGGGTCACGTCCGAATCGTCACGAGAAAAACTCGCCGCAGCTTCGCATACGTGCGGCCGGCGCGACAGGCAGGCTCTGTTACAGCTCGTGTCGGCCCGCCGGGGGCTACGGCAGGTGTCCGGCACGGGACGGACGGTGTGGACCGGGAGGGTGCACCGCGACCCCGGCACCGGGTTGGGTGCCGGGGTCGTGGTGCGACGGATTCAGTCCTGCTCGCCTCGATAGGTGTAGAAGTCGTCGACGAACTTGCGCCGCAGCCGGGGCACCCGGCTGGTGACCCGGAAGTACCCCCGGGCACCGAGTAGCGCGAGCCGTCCGAACACCGGCTGGTACATCCGGTCGTCGCCGTTGGTGCCGCTGCGGTTGAGCGAGTCGGCCACCCGGGCGAAGCCGTACGGCACCATCGCCGCCTCGTAGTCGGCCACCGCCTGCACCAGGGTCTTCTCGCCGACGGCGGCGAGGATCAGCTGCCGACGAAGCAGGTTCGCGTCCCGCAGTGCGGTGTTGGCGCCCACGCCCCGGCCCGGGGTCATGGTGTGGATGGCGTCGCCGAGCAGCGTGACCGTGCTGCTCTTCCACGGCGGGACCGGCTCCGAGGTGGACACCCGGATCGGCAACGCGCTGCCAGGGTCGGCAAGGCTGAGCAGCCCCCGTAGCCGGGGATGCCAGTTGGCGGTCAGCTCCAGGGCCACCCGGATCAGTTCCGCGCCGCGGCGCTGCATCACGTCCGGCGGGAACCGGCGTGCGGTGCTCCAGACGACCAGGTTGATGTTGTCTCGGGTGGTGTCGTGGCGCAGCCCGGGCCAGCCGGCGAGCAGCGCCACGTCGTCGTCGGCGACGCCCGGCTTGAGCCGGCCGTCACGGTCCCACTTGAACTCCATCACGTGCAGCACGCCCATCACGCCACCGGTGCCGAAGATCAGCGAAATGCCCCGCTGCACGGTCTCCGGCAGCAGTGCCCGGGTGCGGTCGGTGAGCGGGATCCGGGTGGCGATGTTGATGGTGCCGGCGTCCCGGATGACCGCGTGCGGCAGGTACTGGCGGCGGACAGCGGAGTGCGTACCGTCCGCCGCCACCAGCAGGTCACCGGTGGCGGTGCCGCCGTCGGCGAAGTGGGCGGTGACCGTCCCGTCGTCGTGCTGCTCGTACCGGGTGAAGGTGCGGTCGAACTGCACCACGTCCTCCATGCCGGTCAGCAGCACCTGGCGCAGCGTCATCCGGGCCACCGACCGCTCGGTGTCGACCGGGTGGGTGTCCGGCCGCAGCGGGAACGACGCCGTGTGCTGCATCCGCTGGCTGAGCACGTTGAAGTAGCGGGGGGAGCGGGCGCAGGTGGCCAGGTAGATGTCGAACAGCTCCGGTGGCAGGCAGTCGCGCAGTGCCCGGCTGCCGGTCGGCCCGATGCCCACCCGGTAGCCGAGCAGCCCGTCGGCCCGGGTGCGGTGCCGCTCGTAGACGGCGACGCTGATCCCGGCCCGGCGCAGTCCGTGCGCCAGGCAGAGCCCGCCGGTGCCCGCGCCGATGACCAGGACGTGCGGTGGTCGGATGGCCACGGCGTCTCCCGTCAGCCGGCCACACGCGGTGCCGGAACGTCCGCGGCGTCCCACCGGTAGAAGCAGCTGGCGATCGCATCGCGCGGTGAGCGCCAGGTCGGCAGGTACGGCGAGGTGTGGGCGGACAGTCGCTCGTTGACCTGTAGATACAGCGGGTGGTTGCGGGCCGCCGCGAGGGCGTCCGCGCCGACGTCGTCGGTCTCCATCAGATGTACGCACAGGTCGTGCAGGCAGTACAGGGACCGGTGGCGCACCCCGGTCAAACCGGGCAGCTCGGTCGCGTCGGACTCGGCGAAGATCTGCGACACCCGACCCTCCGCGCCCGGGATGATCCTGCTGACGATAACTAGACGGCTCATCGGATTCCTCTCGCCGGTGGTCCGGCCCGGACATGTCGCCGGACCTCGAACCGCTTTCCCCGACCACCCTGTCCGTGGGCCTGTCACCTGCCCGTCAACGCGTCCGGTCGGGCCGGTGACGCCTGGTCAGCGGCCCCGGAACGGCGCCCGCGTGGCCGGGTGCCGCGATGGTCCGGCCGCCGCCCGGCTGGCCCGCCGGATCGGTTCGAGCGTCTCGTCGAGCAGCGCGCTCATCGCCGGGGAGGGTTCCAGTCGCAGCTCCCGCAGCAGGAGGTCCCGGTAGACGTAGAAGGCGTGCACCGCCTCGAACGCGTTGCCCTCGGCCAGGTGGATGCGGACCACCAACCGGTGTGGTGTCTCGCGCAGCGGCTCGGCGGCCATCGCCTCCAGCGCCGCCTCGAGCGCCTCGCCATGCCGGCCGGCGGCCAGGTGCTGGCCGGCCATCTGCTCCAACATGTGCAGCCGGAGCTGGCGCAGGCGTTCCCGGTCGGCCAGCACCCAGTCGTCGTACCAGCCGGGGAGCAGGTCGTGCCGGCCGGCGGCGAGCGCCTCCGCGGCGTCGTCGGGTGGCTGGCCGTCGCGGATCCGGGCGGCCGTGTCGACCAGCTTGTCGACGTCGACCCGTACGGCGGGGGCGAGGCGGACGGTGTCGGCCGTGGTGGTCAGCGGGCAGTACGGATCCTGGCGCAGCCGCCACAGCGCGGTGCGCAGCGACGACAGGGCCCGCTCCTCCGCGGCCTCCGGCCAGAGCAGCCCGGCGAGATGGCTGCGGGTCGCGCCGGGACGCAGCCCGATCAGCGCGATGACCCGTTGCAGGCCCCGGGGGACCACCACCGGTGTGCCGCCGTGGGCGAGCCGGAAGCCGCCGAGCAGGTGCAGTCGTACCTCGGCGTCCCGGCGCTGTCCGGTGGTCGGCGTGGGCGGATCGGCGGCCACGGCGGCACCCCCTGCGCAACGCGTCGTCTGCGGGTCTCGGCCGGGTCCCGGCGTGGCAGCCGTGACGCCACTGTCGACTCGCTGGGCCGTCGCACGCGGGCGTGCGGAGCCGGGTCTGACCGCTGCGAAGATTATCAATAGCGGTTACTCTGGGTCAACGGTGGTGTCGGCAAAGTAACCCGCCCGTCATCTGTGAGACCGGCTCTGAACTGGTCAAATCTTAACGATCATGGCGATCTCCTCGTTCAGCGAGCGCACAGCTTGCGTCAACGCAGCGTCACTGAAGGTTGTGTCGGTAGGGGGCGTCGGTGACGCTCGGGTGACGCCGGGCCGCGCATCGTGTCGGCAGCGCTCCGGGCCGACCGGTGGCGTCACCACCGGCCATGGGGGAGGACCAGCATGGACCGAACGCTGATCGTCGCGAAGGTGGTCCCGACCGCCGAGGCAGCGGTCGCCGAGATCTTCGCCGAGTCCGACACGACCGAGCTGCCCCACCTGGTGGGGGTCCGGCACCGGTCGCTCTACCGGCTGCACGACCTGTACGTGCACCTGTTGGAGACCGACGCACCGGGCGACGGCGCGGTGGAGGCCGCCCGGGAGCATCCGGAGTTCGAGCGGGTCAGTGCGCGGCTGCGCCCGTACATCACGCCGTACCTGCCGGACTGGCGCTCGCCCCGGGACGCCATGGCCCGCTGCTTCTACCACTTCGACGGACGGCGGTCGTGACCGCCACCGCGCCCGCCGGCGAGGCGCTGTGGTCCCGCTGCGGCGGCTGCGCCACCCTGCTGTACCGCAAGCGGTTGCGGCGCAACCTCGACGTCTGCCCCGAGTGCGGGCGGCACACCCGGCTCGCCGCCCCCGAGCGGGTCCGCCAGCTGGTCGACCCGTCCTCGTTCCAGCCCCTGCCCGACCGTGCGGTCGAGGTGGACCCGATCGGCTTCGTCGACGTGCTGCCGTACCCGCACCGGCTCACCGCCGCCCGCGCCGACACCGGGCTGCCGGAGGCGGTGCTCTGCGGCACCGCCACCATCGGCCGGTACCGCTGCGCGCTGGCGGTGATGGACTTCCGGTTCCTCGGCGGCAGCCTCGGCTGCGCGGTCGGCGAACTGATCACCCGCACCGCCGAACAGGCGCTCGATGCGGGCATGCCGCTGATCCTGGTCACCGCCTCGGGCGGCGCCCGGATGCAGGAGGGTGCCCTGTCGTTGATGCAGATGGCCACCGTCAGCCAGGCGATCGCCGCCCTGCGGGAGGCCGGGCTGCTCACCGTCAGCGTGCTGACCGACCCCACCTACGGGGGAGTCGCCGCCTCCTTCGCCACCTGTACGGACCTGGTGCTCGCCGAGAGCGGCGCCCGGATGGGCTTCGCCGGCCCCCGGGTGATCCGCCAGGTCACCGGACGCAGCCTGCCGGACGGCTTCCAGACCGCCGAGTTCCTGCTGCGCCACGGCCAGGTGGACATGGTGGTGCCGCGCCACGCGCTGCGCGCCCGGCTGGTGGCGGTGCTCGCCGCCGCGAACGGCGGTCGCCGGCCGGCGGTGCGTGTCGGCGTACCGGGGCACCCGCCGGCACCACCGCGGCCGGCCGGCCGGCCACCGGATCCGCCCCCCACCGGCGCGGCGGCCCGGGACGCCTGGGAGACCGTACGGCTGGCCCGGCATCTACGCCGACCGACCACGTTGGACTACCTGGAGACCGCCTTCGACGGCTTCACGGAACTGCACGGCGACCGGCTCGGCCGCGACTGCCCGGCGGTCGTCGGCGGGCTGGCCCGGCTCGACGGCCGGCATCTGATGGTGATCGGCCATCAGAAGGGGCACACCAACGCCGAGGTGGTGGCCCGCAACTTCGGCATGGCCACGCCGGCTGGGCACCGCAAGGCGCTGCGGCTGATGCGGCTCGCCGCCCGTCTCGGCCTGCCCGTGGTGACCCTGGTGGACACCCCCGGGGCCGACCCCGGCATCGACGCGGAGGAGCACGGCCAGGCCGCGGCCATCGCGGAGAACATCCTGGCCCTGAGCGTGCTGCCCACCCCGGTCGTCGCGGTGGTCACCGGCGAGGGCGGCAGCGGCGGTGCGCTGGCCCTGGCGGTCGCCGACCGGGTGCTGATGCTCCAGCACGCGGTGTACTCGGTGATCAGCCCGGAGGGCTGCGCCGCCATCCTCTGGCCGGGACGCACCGCCGCCCCCCAGGCGGCCCGGGCACTGCGGCTGACCGCCCCGGATCTGTGCCGGCTCGGCATCGTCGACGAGGTGGTACCCGAGCCCGTCGGTTCGGCGGCCGACGATCCGGAGGCCACCGCCCGCGCGGTCCGCGAAGCGGTGCTGGCGAACCTGCTGCCCCTGCTCGACGTGCCGATCGCCACCCTGGTCCAGCACCGTAGGCGCCGCTTCCGGCGCTTCGGGGCCGCCCGCGCCGGCGTTCGGGCGGGTGTCCGGTGAGCGGCGTCGGCGGCGCCGTGCCCGCAGTCGCCGGCACCCCGGCGATCCGGCCACCGATCCCGGGCGAACCGGCGACCGCGCCGCTCGACCTGCACCGTCCTTCGGCTGGCGCGCCGGCACCGCAACCCGCGACCCACCTGCGCGAGCCCGGCCGGGAGGACGCCGAG
>NZ_JBFBAO010000374.1:0-6687 GCF_040682255.1 Micromonospora sp. NPDC051296
GTCTGCACCGTCACCCGGGCCGGCACCGGCGCTGCGCCATGTCGGATCGCCGACACTGCGGACTCGACCCGGGCGGGCCCGGCCAGCAAGGGTTCGCCGCCGTGCAGGATGACGGAGACCAGGTCGAGCCGGTGCGTGCGGGCGTGCTCGCCGATGCGGCGCGCGGCGGCGTCGAGCACCGACGGCGACATGGTCCGGGGCAGGTCCCGCCAGCCCTGGTCGGCCATCGTGTACACGTAGCAGTGAGCGCAGGCCAGGTCGCACCGGCTGTGCAGCTTGAGCACGAACTGGCGGAAGGCGACGGGTGGAGCGCGGCGGGTCGCCGTGCCACCGGCGGGCCGGTGACGGTCGTCGGATCCGGGCATCTGCGGCTCCACCGTCCTGGCGGTGGCCGGTCGGGCCACCGTCGACGAGAATCCAGCATACATCGACGCATGGCTTTCGATTGTCCGTCGGCCGCGGTGACCTGCGGTGCCGGCCCCACGGCGATGCCCCCGTGCACCGCCGGTGAGGGCCGCGGCGCTGCGCGGCGGGCCGCACCATGGTGGCGGCACCACATCGTTATCATGGGTGTACGCAGCGGATCTGGCCAATGATCGATGTCCGGCTTCGAGGCGACGCGATCATGGTGCGAGACGCAGACAGGCGGTGATCGGGGATGGACACCGGGGAGGACGTGTTGCGCTCCGATCTGATCGATCTCACCAATGTGGACCTCACCGAGCTCGACGGCGTGCCCAGCGAGGTGCTCCTGGCCGCGCTGCATCGCCTGCAACGCCGCAGCGCCGCCGCCGGTGACCAGTACGCGGGCTTTGAAAGTGCACTCGATGACGACGACTGACCGGGAGGGTGGCCCGGTAACGCCGGGCGCCGACGAGCCGGCGGGTCACGGCACCATCGTCTCCTTCGTGTCGCCCACCAGCGGCACCGGACGCAGCAGCGCGGTCGCCAACATCGCCTGGATCCTCGCCTCGAACGGCAAGCGGGTGCTCGCGATCGACTGGTGCACGAAGAACCCTCGGGTCTACGACTACCTGCGCTCGTTCCGGGTCGACGCCGTTGCGGCCGCCGGGGTGCTCGGCGCCGAACTCGCCGCCCTGATCAGCCCGCACCCGGACCCGCCCGCCCACCGAGCCGCAGCGGTGATCGCCCCGTCCGCGCCGGAGCAGGGCATCCTCTACCGCTACGCGATCCCCGGGTCGAGCTTCGGGTTCGCGATGGTCGGAGTGAGCCTTGAGGTCGCCGGCCTGCCCGAGGTCGACCCGGTGCGGGCCCGGCAGCTGCTCCAACACACCAGCTTCGACTACGTCCTGATCGACACCCCGGTGGATCTCACCCTGCCCGGCATCAGCTACACCGCGATGCTCAGCGATGTCGCGGTGGTGTCGATACCGCCGCGCCGCCCGGCCATGCAGCAGGCGGCCGACCTGGCCGCCCAACTTCAGCAGCAGGCCATCGGCGGCATCCGGCTACTCGCGGCACCGACGCTGCGTGACCTCAGCCAACCGTGGTACGGCCAGGCCCGCGACTCGGCCCGCAAGGCTTTCGCGAAGCTGCTCGACGAGGCGGTCGGCGGGTCCTCGTCGGTGGAGATCGTGGAGGTGCCGGATCCGGCCTACGACACCTACGACGACGTGCTGGCCGTGCTGGCGGACACCCCCGGCGAGCAGACCAGTCTGCTGACCGCGTACGAGCAGATGGCGTCCTGGATCAGCGGCGGCGCGGTGGCCCGAGCGGCCGAGGTGCCGGAGCGGATCCGTCGCCGGTACCGCCGGGGCGTGCTGCTGGACCGGGCGGAGACCGCCGACGAGATCCATGTCCTTTACGAGCCGGCCGACCGGCCGTACGCCGACTGGATCGGCGGGCAACTGCGGCGGGCCAACGCCCAGGTCCAGCCACACGCCGTCCGTGGGAAGGCGGCGCCGACCTTCGGCGCCGACGCCACGGTGCTGGCCATCCTGTCGCCGCGCGTGCTGCGGGCCGTCGGCGCCGGCCTGGCGGCCTCCGGTACGGACCACGAAATGTTCGGGGTGCTGACCAGCGGGCCCGCGCCGGAGCAACTGGATCCGAGCCGGGTCATCGACCTGCGGGAGGTCGACGCGGCGCGGGCGCAGCCGGTGCTGCTGAGCCGGCTGGGCCTGATCGCTCCCACGCAACCCACCGGCGACCCGCGGACCGCGCCGCGGTACCCGGCCGACGCCGACCGGCGGCTGCGCACCAACCTGCCGCCGCGCAACGATTCGTTCGTCGGTCGCGGCGAGTATCTCGAACGGCTGCGCGACCAGCTCACCGGCGGCGGTGGGCCGGTGACCCTCGCCGGTGGCGCCGGCGTCGGCAAGAGTGAGATCGCCCGCGAGTTCGCCCACCGTTTCGCCTACGACTACGACGTGGTCTGGTGGATTCCCGCGCAGGACCGGGAAACCGTCCAGACCGCCCTTGGTGAACTCGCCAAGGAGATGAACGTGGTGGACAGCGTCGGTGCGGCGGAGGCGGCCGTGGCCGCGCTGTCGGCTCCGCGTGGCGCTATCACCCGCTGGTTGCTCGTCTACGACAACGCCGACGACGCGGAGGTGCTGGCCGGGCTGCTGCCGCGGGCCGGTGCCGGTCACATCCTGTTCACCTCGCGGGACGACGGATCCTCCAACCTGCCCGCACCGATGGAAGTGGCGGCGTTCAGCGGCGACGAGAGTGTCGCCATGCTGCGGCGGATGCTCGGCATCAGCGCCCAGGACGCGCGAGCGATCGCGACCGCGGTGGACCACCTACCGCTGGCCCTGCGGCTGGCCACCGCCTGGATCCGCGAGCGCACCCGGGTGCTGGAGCGCGAGGGCGTACCCAACCTGGAGGCGGTCAGCCGATGCGTGGCCGAGCTGCTGGACTGGCTGCGACAGCCCGCCGAGGAACCGGCCGAACGGATCCCTGGATCGCGTACCTCCACCGTCGCCCGGGTGCTGGAGAACACCCTGGCCACCCTGCGGGACACCGAGTTCGGGGCGCTGGCGATCCGGGTTGCCGAGCTGTCCGCGTTCCTCTCCCCGGAGGGGATCGGGCTCCCGCTGCTGCGGTCGGTGCCGATGCTGACCCAGCTCGCCGCGGCGGCCGACGTCGACGCGGAGGAACTGCTGCTCGACGCGGGCGAGATCGACCTGGTGCTGACCGTCGGCGCGCGGTTCGCCCTCTTCGACATCGACTGGGGGCGCGGTGCCGCGTTGCGGATGCACCGGGCCATCCAGGTCCTGATCCGCGAGTCGATCCCTGAGCCGCAGCGGCGCGAGCGGCACCGCCAGGTCCTGTACGGGCTGGCCGGTTACGCGCCCACCGATCCGGAGGCGGACGACCGGCGCTACCTTCCCGTCTTCGATGAGCTGCAACGCCACCTGGTGCCGTCCGGCGCGCTGACGGCCGACGAGATGCCCGTCCGGCACTGGGTGGTCAAGCAGGTGCGCTATCTCTTCTACTTCGGCGACAGCGACGCCTGGCAGTCCGCGGTGCGGTTGGCGCAGCAGACCTGCGACCGCTGGACGGCCGGCGGTGACTTCGACCAGTTGACCATGCGGTTGTTCGTCCAGACCGCGAACCTGCACCGCATGCTGGGTAAACCGCAGGACGCTCTGCACCTTGACGAGCGGGTGCTCAGCGAGCAGCGCCGCCGTTACGGGCTGCGGCATTTCCGCACTCTCATCGCCGGTCGAGGCCGGGGCGGTGACCTGCGTGGTCTGGGGCGGTTCGAGGACGCCCTGGTGGAGGATCAGGCGACCCTCGCCGGCTACCAGGAGGTGCTCGGCGACGACCATCCGAACACCCGGATGGCGATCAACAACCTCGCCATCTCCTTCCAGCTCACCGGCGATGCGCGGGAGGCGCTGCGCCTCGCCCACCAGCTGTTCGACCGGTGGATGGCACTGTTCGGGCCCGACGAGCCCGCCACCTGGCGGGCGTCGTGTCTGGTCGGCACCCTGGAACGGGAGGCCGGCGAGTACGAACTGTCGCTGGCCACGCTGCGCGAGACGCTGGAACGCGTCCACGAGCTCCGATCCGCCAGCCATCTCGACGAACTGAGTGTGAACCGCAGCCTCGCGGTCACCGAACGCCGTCTGGGGCTCACCCTCGCCGCCAAGAAGCGCAGCATCGAGACGTACCGCGGCTACCGCGAGCGCTTCGGGGAGGACCATCCGCTCACCCGGGCCAGCCTGCTCAGCATGGCCGTCGACTACTACCGGGCCGGCGATGCCGGGGCGGCGGTCGAGCACGCTATGCGCTGCCTGCGTGGTTACGAGCGGACGCTGGAGGCCGGGCATCCGTTCACCGCGGTCTGCTCGGTCAACCTGGGCCTCTGCCATCGTGGCGTCGGCGAGTTCGACCATGCGGTCCGCGACGGCGAGCGGGGCATGCGGACCCTGCGGAACCGGCTCGGTGACGCCCACCCGTGGACGCTGACCGCGGCGACGGCACAGGCCGGCCATCTGGCCGCCCGCGGTGACCTGGCCGACGCCCTGCGGATCCAGCAGGAGACGCACCGGACCTGCGAGCGCTTCCTCGGCCGGCGTCACCCGTGCACCATCGACTCTGCCGCCAACCTCGCCGCGATCAACGCTCGGCTGGGCGGGGCCGACGGCGCCAGTTCGATGCTGTTGGCCGACACCGACATCGACGTGCCGAGAAGCTGAGGAGTGACCAGGTGACCGACCCGCAGCTGCTCGGTGCCATGGTCGAGGAGTCGGCCGAACAGGACGTGCCGGGGTTCCGGAAGAAGCGGGACCTCTGCCGACGGCTGCTGCTCGGCGGCCATGGCGTCTACCACCTCGCCCACTACACCGGCGGAGTCCTCGACTTCTCGCTGGACCTGCTGACGCACGAGTCGGCGCCGGTGGGCCAGCCGGACACCGATCCGCCGCAGCGCCGGGAGGCGTACCGCCGGGTGGGCGCCCAACTGGTCTACCGCGCGGCCGAGCTCAGCCGGCGGGTGTGGCACCTACAGTGCGGGGCGCTGGTGCGGATGGCCGTCCAGACCCGGACCGATCTCGTCTTCTGCAACACGACGGTGGGCGGCGAACACGTGGTGGGCTTCGGGACGATCCCGCCCACCGTCCACGGGGTGATCAACCCGGCCCAGGCGAGCGAGATGGACCGGGGCGCCGCTCAGCTCGCCACCGACCTGCGGCAACTGGTGCGGCAACCGTCGCAGAACCCCGGTGGCTGGCTGACCGTGGAGTATCGCCAGACCCCGCGGGTGGCCGGCGACGACATCGAAACGTACGTGACCGGGTCGAGCGATCCCGCCGGGATCCTCACCAGTGCGCTGCGGCCCTCGGGCCTGCACTATCTCAGTCACCACCGGCAGGGGGAGGTGGTGGCGGCGGTCGACATCCTGCGGCACCCGGATCTCGAACTGTTCTTCAACCGGGGCGCCACCGTGACCGACCGCCGTACGGGCTACGAACGCCTGGCCAGAGATCTGTCGTTGCTGGCGCTGCAGGTCAGCCGGGACCTACGGCGGGCGGTCGCCAGCGAGGTCGAACGCCTGGTGCTGGATCTGGAGATCGGCGCGATCTACTACTACCTGCTCGCGCCGGACGACTACCTCTTCGGCGTCTGCCTCGACCAGGACTGGGTCAGCCACGCGGATCAGGCCATGTGGACGGTGGGCAACGAGCTCGCGGAGTTCCGTCTCGAAGGTTGAGATGGCCGGCGGTGGATCAGGCGTCCACCACCAGCCGCCGCACCCGAGTGCTCAACCCGTCGAACACCGACCGTGCCTCCGACCAGCTCCGGGACCGGTCCGGCGGTTCGACCGAGCCGCCGCCGTCCGGCACGGCCAGGTCGCCCAGGACGTCCAGTTGGAACAACGGCAGGAACTCGGCGATCCCGTCGAAGGTTTCGCAGAGCCGGTCCAGCTGTTCCAGGTCGGCCGGGTGCGGGGCGCGACGGTGGTTGCCGTACCACTGCTCGACGCCGCCCCGGAACGCCTCGATGAGCCGGCGCAGGACCAGTGACGTGCCCAACGCCCGCTGCACGTCCCGCGACCGCAGCCCCGACCGCAGCGTCGCCATTTCCCCGGCCCCTCGTCCCGCATCCGGGCCGGGCGGGGCGAAAGCGTCGCGCAGGTGGCGTTCGAAGCCGGTGAGCTGGTCGAGCGCCTCGATAGCGTCGGCGAAGACCCGGGCCACCCGGCCGGGCAGCGGGGAGGCGGCGCTCACCCCGGCCGATGGCGACGGCAGGCTGGCATTGCGGTGCGTCGCGCCGCGAGGATCATGGCGCAGGTCGCCTCGTATCTCGTCGAGCTGGTACGACAGCCGCTCGATCGACCGCTGGGCGTTGGTCTGCTGGCGCTGGATACGCTCGACCCGCTGCCGCACCGAGGTCAGCACGTCCGCGCCGAGCACCTGCTCCAGCCGCCGCCAGGAGGCCTTGACGCTGCCGGAGAGATCCTCGGCGAAGGTCTGCGGATCGTGGACGATCGGCTCGACGCTGAACGTCTCGGCGAGGTCTGCGGCGAAATCCGCCGGCAGATGCCCGACGACGACCAGGATCACCTCGCTGTCCGGCACCGCTGCCCGGATTGCCACGACCCGTCGGTTGAGCTCGTCGACCTCCTCGGACTTGAGTACCGACTCGGACAGCAGCACGCAGCATCCGGCGCCGTGCTCGTCCAGCGGTATCCAGAAGTCGACCGGCAGGTCGCGTAGC
>NZ_JBFBAO010000375.1:0-6638 GCF_040682255.1 Micromonospora sp. NPDC051296
TGTCTTGTGCCTGGCGGGGCGGGGGGGGGGGGGGGGGGGGGCCGCCGGGGGGGGCGGCCGCGGCCCCACGGCCCGGTGGACCGGATGGCTGTGGGTCCTGCCCGCCCTGATCATGTACGGCGTATTCGTGCTGCGCCCGCTCCTGCTGACCATGCAGTACTCGCTGTACCACTGGAACGGCATCGGCGTGGCCCGCTGGGCGGGGCTGGACAACTACCTCACCGTCTTCACCGACCGCGACCTGCTGAAGATCATCTCGAACGCGTTCATCCTGATCATCTTCTTCAGCTTCATCCCGGTCGCGCTCGGTCTGCTGGTGGCCAGCCTGGTCCGGCGGATCACCACCGGACCGGCCGGCACCGTGGTCCGTACCGTGCTGTTCCTGCCCCAGGTCATCCCGCTGGTCGCGGCCGGCATCGCCTGGAGTTGGGTGCTCTCCACCAACGGCCTGGTCAACCAGGTGTTGCGGGCCGTCGGACTGGACGGCATCACCCGGGCCTGGCTCGGTGAGTTCAACACCGCCCTGCCGGCGGTGGGGGTGATCGGCACCTGGGTCATGCTCGGCCTCTGCACCATCCTGCTGGTCACCGGCATGAGCAAGATCGACCCATCGCTCTACGAGGCGGCCCGGATGGACGGGGCCGGCCCGATCCGCGAGTTCTTCGCCGTCACGCTACCCAGCCTCCGCCAGGAGATCGGGGTCTGCCTCACCGTGACCGTCATCGCGGCCCTGGCCAGCTTCGACATCGTCTACATCTCGACCAGCGGCGGTCCGGGTCTGCAGACCACCGTGCCGGGCCTGGAGATCTACCGGCTCGCCTTCTCCCAGCGTCAGGTCGGGCTCGCCTCGGCCCTGGCCGTGGTGCTCATGGTGCTGGTGCTGGTGTGCGTCCTGCCGATCCAGCGGCTGACCCGAGGGGAGAAGCCATGAACCTGACCGGTCGCGGCGAGCGACTGACCGGACGCGTCTTCCTGATCGCTCTGGTCGTCGTCACCCTGCTGCCGTTCCTGAGCATGCTGTCGGCGGCCCTGCAGCCGCGCGGCACCGTACCCACCGGGCTGGCCTGGCCGTCGGATCCACAGTGGGGCAACTTCGTCGACGCCTTCACCGCCGCGAACATGGGCGCTCTGCTGAAGTCGAGCATGCTGATCGTGGCCGGGGTGGTGCCGATCGCCGTGGTCATCGCGACCATGGCCGGCTTCGGGCTCGGCCACCTGCGGGTGGCCGGCGGCCACCTCGCCTTCGGGCTGCTGCTGCTCGGCCTGACCCTGCCCTTCGAGGCGGTGGTCACCCCGCTGTACTACCAGATGCGTGACCTGGGTCTGCTCAACACCCGATGGGCGATCATCCTGCCGTTGATCGGCCTGTACATGCCGTTCGCGGTGTTCTGGATGCGGGCGCACTTCACCAACGTGCCACCGGAGTTGTCCGAAGCGGCGCGGGTCGACGGCAGCAACACCTGGCAGCTGTTCTGGCGGGTGCACGTGCCGCTGGCCCGACCGGCCATCGCCTCGCTGACCATCCTGCTGTTCCTCTGGACCTGGAACCAGTTCCTGCTCGCCATCGTGCTCGTCGACGATGCCACCAAACGGACGATGGCCGGCGCGCTCGGCGCCTTCCAGGGTCAGTGGGGGACCGACCTGGTGCTGCTGTGCGCCGGCTCCCTGCTCATCCTCACCCCGACCCTGATCGTGTTCGTGATCTTCCAGCGACAGTTCATCAAAGCCCTGCTCCAGGGATCCGTGAAGGGATAGCGAGTTGACCGAGACGCAGATCCACGGTGACACCGACGACGGCTTCGGCCGGGTCGCCGACGTGTTTCGTGACAACTTCGCCACCCGGGGCGAGGTGGGTGCCGCGGTCACCGTGTACGTACGGGGCCGCAAGGTCGTCGACCTGCACGGCGGGCTGGCCGACCCCCGGTCGGGCCGCACCTGGACCGCCGGCACACCCGCGGTCGTCTTCTCCTGCACCAAGGGAATCATGGCGATCTGCGCGTACCTGCTGGCGCAGCAGGGCCGGCTCGACCTGGACGCGCCGGTCACCCGCTACTGGCCCGAGTTCGGCCAGCACGGCAAGGCGGAGATCCCGGTACGCTGGCTGCTCACCCACCAGTCCGGCCTGCCGGCGTTGGACAAGCCGTTCAGCCGCGAGGAGGTGCTCGCCTGGCGACCGGTGATCGAGGCGATCGAGGCGCAGGCACCGCTGTGGCGACCGGGCACGGCACACAGCTACCACGCGATGACCTACGGCTGGCTGATCGGTGAGGTGATGCGCCGGATCACCGGCGAGCTGCCCGGTGCGTTCTTCGCCCGCTCCCTCGCCGACCCGCTCGGCCTGCGTACCTGGATCGGTCTGCCGGCGGCCGAGCGCGATGCGGTCGCCTGGACCCTGGCCCCGATCGGCGACCCCGGCCCGGCCGTCGACCCGATCGCGGAACGCGGGCTCACCATGGGTGGCGCCTTCGCCTTCCCGGCCGACGCCGACGGCCTGGTCAGCTTCAACGACCCCGCCATCCAGGCCGCCGGAGTGCCGGGCGCGGGCGCGGTGAGTACGGCCGACGGGCTGGCCCGTCTCTACGCCGCCTGCGTGTCCGAGGTGGACGGCCCGCGTCTGCTCAGCTCCGATTCGGTGACGGACGCGACCACGGTGCGTGCGGCCGGCCAGCAGGTCTACGGGGCGCCCGACGCCGGCCACCGGTGGGGCACCGGCTTCCTCCTGGACTCCGCTTCGGCGCGACCGATGCTCGGCGCGCGTAGCTTCGGTCACGACGGCGCCGGCGGTCACCTGGCCTTCGGCGACGACGCCCACCAGGTCGGCTTCGGCTACGTGGTCAACCAGATGGGCGGCGTCGACGACGAGCGCGCCAACCGGCTGACCGCCGCGGTGCGGGCGTGCCTGGCGGGCTGAGACGGGATCAGGCCGGCGCACCGGCTCCGTCGAACTCCGCGACCTCGACCAGGGTTCGTCGTCGCGGTGCGGGACCTTTCGGCCGCACCCGCTATCGAGCGGTCGGGAAGTCGGCACCTCGGGAGAGCGGTTCGGACGCCCGGATGTCGGCCAGGGTGTCCTCCAGCGTGGTGACGACCGCGTCGAACCCGCCGCTGCGTCGGCCCCCGAGACACCCCGTTCGCCGAGCGGTGGCGCACCGAGATCGGCTGGCCGGTCTTTCGGGTCAACCCGGACGACTGAGCAGACGCCGGGCGGGTCGGCGTCACCGGCCGGTCGTCGGCTCGCCGTCATGCTGATCGAGCCGGCGCCGACTCAGGAGGTCGCGGAGGAGACCCCGGTCGTGGCAGGTGCCACGACCGGGGCCGGGTTACCCGTCTCGGACACTCCGGTCGCCGGTGTCGTCAGCTCTTCCGCTGGGCCAGCAGCCATTGCAGGATGCTGCTGTCCTCGTATGTCGGGCCGTAGGCCGCGTGGTAGTCGGGCAGCGAGAACGCCTCGTTGCCGTACTCGGTGTAGTGCAGCAGGTCGGCGATCTGCTGGGGTGTCTTGCCCCGGGCCTCGTACGCCGATCGCAGCGCGGCCTGCGAGGCGCGGGCGAGCGAGATGTTGAGCAGGTGGTCGCTCACGCCGTGGGTGATCCAGAGCGGCACCTCCCCGGCGGCGATGGCCGTCGCCTGGCTCGCGCTGATCTGGAAACCACCGGTCACCAGGCCCCCGGCGAACAGGTCGGGACGCTTGGCGAACGCCTCCCACAGCAGCCGCGAGCCGTACGAGACGGTGGTCGCGTAGACCCGTTCGGTGTCCACCGGGTGGTCCTTGACGAACTGGTCGACGAGCCTCACCAGCAGGTCGGCCTCGGCGGGGAGGCCCACTCGCTGGTTCTGCGGGGCCAGCACGATGACGTCCTCCCGGCTGCCCGTCCAGCTCGACTGCAGCCAGGCGGTGGCCGGGATGTCGGCGGCGATCTGGACGCCGAGGTTGTCGCCGTCCCAGCCCATGCCGTGCCCGGGGAGGACAACCACCAGCGGGTACGTCTTGCCGGGCTGGTAGTTCTCCGGCAGGTGGTAGTGGTACGGCAGCACCATGCCGCCGCTGAGGTACGAGCCGTAGCGGAACTCGTCGACGAGCAGGTTGACCGGCTCCTCGGTGACCCCGTGCGAGGTCTTCGGCGCCGCCTTGGCCAGCACCGGGCCCTTGCCCTGGCCGTTGCCCGGCTGGGCGTGCACGTCCTTGCGCTGGACCACCTGGGTCGGCAGGTCGGTGTTCACCTTGACGTGGCACAGGAAGGTCGGGCACTTCGAGAGGACGACCGTCCAGCCGAGATTCTCATCGGGGTCCAGCTCGACGATGACGTACCGGCCCGGCACCGATCGGCGGTCGGTGCGGGTCGTCGGCTCGCTGTTGGTGTAGGTGTGGGTGACCGCGCGGTCGGCCAGCTTGGGCAGGTCCTCGATGGGGTTGAAGCGGAAGTTGTACACGGTGTCGGACACCGCGAAGGTCGAGTTGTCGAGCGTGTGGGAGTTCACCGTGGCCGGGTACTCCACGGCCACCGCGGTGACCTTTTGGCCGTAGGTGTGGACGGTGGTGATCGGGGTGACGCTTCGGATACCGCCGGTGGCGCCATCCTGGTCCTTCGTCGCGGCGTAGGCCGTGCCCGTCGAGGCCAGCGCCAGCACCGCGGCGAAGGCGATCAGCGTCCTTCGCAGTCTCATCGGTCCTCCTTGTCGGACGCGGCCGGCTGGCCGGTCACGCCGGGAGCGCGCCCCGTACCGGCTGGAGTGCTGTGAGGACACGGCCGCTAAACTGATTTAGCAGAGCATCTGTCGTTCGGGGTTCCGATGTCAAGGGACCCTGGCAACGCGCCGGAAACGTCTGGTTCACCTGGGCGGCCAGCTCCGCCGGTCGGAGGCGGTCCAGAGTGGATGTTGCGGGACGTGGCGGCTCGGCTGCGCTCTGCCGCCGACACTCGATGTAGCGCATTCCTCACCGTCGATGAGCAGCTCCGATCCGGCCCGGGTCGCCCTTCGATGCTGCCGTGTGGACACCCGCCCCGACCTGGGGCAACCTGGCCGATCGGAGGAACGGCTCGTTCGTTACGAGACCGTGACCGCTGGATTTCGGGCGAGGTGTTGACCCAGGCTATGTGAGCGCTAACACTTGGCGTCCAAGTGCGACCCGCGCAGCCGTCTGACGGCGCGAGTTCCAGATTGGGGAAGCCAGTGAGCAGAAAAATCCTGGCCGCTCTCGGTAGCGCCGTACTGGCGCTCAGCATGGCGGCTTGCAGTGGCGAGGGTGCCGGCAGCGGTGGCAACGGCGGCGACAAGCCCGCCGACCTGACCATCGGCGTCTCGATGCCGACCCAGACCTCCGAGCGGTGGATCGCCGACGGAAACTCGGTCAAGGAGAAGCTGGAGGCCAAGGGCTACAAGGTCGATCTCCAGTACGCCGGCGACGACATCCCCACCCAGTCGCAGCAGGTCGACCAGATGATCACGCGCGGCGCCAACGTGCTGATCATCGCGGCCATCGACGGCACCGCACTGAGTGGACAGTTGCAGGCGGCGGCCGAGGCGAAGATCCCGGTCATCGCCTACGACCGGCTCATCCGGGACAGCCCGAACGTCGACTTCTACGTCAGCTTCGACAACTACAAGGTCGGCGTCGCCCAGGCCAGCGCGCTGCTGGTCGGCCTCGGTCTGCAGAACAAGGACGGCTCGAAGGGCAGCGCGTCCGGGCCGTTCAACATCGAGCTGTTCGCCGGATCGCTCGACGACAACAACGCCCACTTCTTCTTCAACGGTGCGATGGACACCCTCAAGCCGTTCATCGACGACGGCACCCTGAAGGTGAAGTCCGGGCAGACCAAGATCGAGCAGGTGGCGATCCTGCGGTGGCAGCAGGAGGGCGCGCAGAAGCGGATGGAGGATCTGCTGACGTCCAGCTACAACGACAACACCAAGGTGGACGGGGTGCTGTCGCCGTACGACGGCCTGTCGCGGGGCATCCTCACCGCGCTTCAGAACGCCGGCTACGGCGGGGCCAACAAGATGCCGGTGGTGACCGGGCAGGACGCCGAGATCGCGTCGGTCAAGCTGATCAACGACGGGGTCCAGAACTCCACCATCTTCAAGGACACCCGTCTGCTCGCCGAGCAGGCCGTGGTCGCCGCCGAGGCGTTCCTTCAGGACAAGACGCCGGAGGCCAACGACACCAACACCTACAACAACGGGGTCAAGGTCGTCCCGTCGTACCTGCTGCCGGTGCAGACCGTCTACAAGGACGAGATCAAGCCGATCCTGATCGACTCCGGCTACTACACCGCCGAGGAAGTTGCCGCCGGCCAGGCCAAGGGCTGACGGTGCTGATCGGGCCCGGCGGCGGTTTCCGCCGCCGGGCCCGGTATCCGTCTCGGATTGACTAACCTGCCAGACACGACGACCTAGACGCCCAGGACGGTGAGCATGGACGACCACATCCTCGAGATGCGTCACATCACCAAGACGTTCCCCGGGGTGGCGGCGCTCCAGGATGTCTCGCTCGCCGTACGCCGCGGGGAGATCCACGCCATCTGCGGCGAGAACGGCGCCGGCAAGTCCACCCTGATGAAGGTGCTGTCGGGCGTCTACCCGTCCGGCAGCTTCGACGGCGAGATCCTCTTCGACGGCAAGCCGGTGCACTTCCGCGG
>NZ_JBFBAO010000376.1:0-6593 GCF_040682255.1 Micromonospora sp. NPDC051296
CCGCGGTCCCCGGCGCATCGTCCGGGTAGACCTCGGGGAAGAGCCGGCAGACCACCGGGTCGGCGTGGTCGAATCCGTCGGTGAGCAGGCCGACCTGACGCAGCCACGCCGCCAGGTCCGCGCGCGACACGGTCCGGGCGTCCTCGTAGATATCCATCCCGACATGTTGACATTCGCTGGGACGATTCGGCCCGTAGGGCTCCCCGCCAGGAGCGGTCAGGTTCAGGTGCCCGCCGCCCGGCCGGTGTCGCCCGCGTCCGTCCCGGCCGCCGCCGCCACCTCCCGCCGGCGGACCGCCGCGACCATCGCCGTACCGACCGCCATCACCACGCCGGCCATGAGCAGTGCGACCGAGCCGTCGACCCGCAAGGTCAGGATCGCGGCGACCAGAGCGCCGAGCCCCATCGTGACGATCGCCCCGAATCGCCGCAGCCACGCCACTCCGGCGCCGCCGGCGGCCCGGCTGTCGGTGGAGAGGTTCACGATCGTCATCGTCACCACCACCGTGGAGAGGTCCCGGATGCCGATGTGCTTGACCGCCGCGGCCTGGGCGCCGAGCACCAGGGCCAGCAGTCCGGTCGTGACCAGCATCGCGGCCTCGCCCGGTGCTCCGGTGCCGAGCCAGAGCCCGGCCAGGGCGAGCGTCAGCGCGGTGCCGCCGGCGAGGATGGCGAGACCGGACCGGGGCAGCTTCGCCGGCCCCGACGCATTCCTGGTCAGCCGGGCGGCCAGCACCGCGCCGAGCATGAAGGCCAGCAGCGCCACCAGATTGTTGAGCACCGGCAGGCCGGAGACGCCGGCCAGACCGAAGCCGATGAAGAGGACGTTCCCGGTCATGTTGCCGGTGAAGACCCGGTCCAGGGCGAGATAGCTGACACCGTCGATCGCTCCCGTCGCCACGGTCAGCACCAGCAGCGGCATGTCGTACGTCTTGGTCATGATCCTTCCGAGGCTCGCCGGCGAGCGGACGCGTGGAGGTCGCCGGGAGACGCCGATGCCGCGCGGCGTGCGGTTGGAGTGGGCGTGAGCAGGGCGATCGTCCCGGCCAGAGTCTACGCAGCAGCGACGGACGACCCCGCGCCGCGTCCCGCCGATGGCCGGGGTGCGCGGCCCGCTCGGTGGTTGCGGTCAGCTGATCACCCATGAGCGAAATCTCGTACGCACCGAACAGATGTCGATATTCCCGTACCGCGAACGCCTGCCGGTACGTCGCGGCCTGCCCCATGGTCGGCTCCTCCGTGGCCGGCGTCTCCGGCGCGGTACTCCACCACGGTCGGCACTGGACAACACGGCGCTGGGCTGCGCGGACACGTTCAGATCTGGTCCGAACAAGGCCGAACGCCGGGCCGGGCGGGGATTGTGCGGGTTCCGGTCGTCCGCGGTCAGGATGCCCATAATCGTTGCGACGTTTGCATGGCCGCGCACCCACAGAATTCGTCAGGTGTCTGGTGCCTCCGTTCTGACCTGGCAGTTACGGTCGGGTGACCAAAAAAGGGGTCGGTGATTCACGTCGACAGCAGTCGGGTCGCGGCACCGACTGTGTCGGGCCATTCGCCGTCATTCGGGCGGGCCCGGATAACGACGGAAGGGGCTCACGATGGTGCGACGTAGCGCGCGCCGACGAGTCATCGCCCTGGTGGCGGTGCCTTGTGCGGCTGCGCTGGTGCTCTCCCTAGGTGTTGCCGGACCCGCAGCTGCCAGCCCGGACGGGGTCGGGCCGGTCTTTGTCGACGGTCAGGCCCAGATCGTCCCGGAGTTCGCGAACTCCAGCAGCTGGATCCGCCAGCAGCTGTGGGTGGAGAGCGAGTTCGACTCCGACGGCGACGGCAAGCTCGACCGGATGCACGTGGACGTCACCAGGCCGGGGCAGACCGCCGACGGGTTGAAGGTGCCGGTCGTCTACGAGACCAGCCCCTACTACGCCGGCACGGCGTCCACCCAGTCGCAGTACTTCTGGAACGTGCGACAGGAGCTCGGCGAGGAGCCGCCGGCGCGGATCTCACCGCCCGAGATCGCCCACCGGTCAACCCGGACTGCGGTGTCCACAAGTGAGGTCAACACCTGGGTGCCGCGCGGGTTCGCCGTGGTGCACTCCGACTCCCCGGGTACCGGCCTGTCGCAGGGCTGCCCGACGGTCGGTGGCAGCAACGAGTCGCTGGCGCCGAAGGCGGTGATCGACTGGTTGAACGGCCGGGCGAAGGGTTACACCAGCGTCGACGGCGACGTGGAGGTCTCGGCGACCAGTTGGGCGACCGGCAAGGTCGGCATGACCGGTACGTCGTACAACGGCACCCTGCCGCTGGCCGCCGCCACCACCGGTGTCGACGGGCTCGAGGCGATCATCCCGATCGCGCCGAACACCTCGTACTACCACTATTACCGTTCCAACGGCCTGGTCCGGAACCCCGGTGGCTGGGTCGGCGAGGACATCGACTACCTGTTCGACTACATCCACAGCGGCTTCCCCGAGCGCCGGGCGTACTGCATCGAGCAGGTTCGGGTCAACGAGATGAACCGGTTCCAGGACCGGAAGAACGGCGACTACAACGACTTCTGGGCCGGCCGGGACTACCTGCACGCCGTCGGCGGCGTCAAGGCCGCCACCCTGATGGCGCACGCGTTCAACGACTGGAACGTGATGCCCGAGCACAGCGTGCGGATCACCGAGGCGCTGAAGAAGCAGGGCACGCCGGTGCAGATGTACTTCCACCAGGGCGGCCACGGCGGCGCCCCGCCGCTGGACATGCGCAACCGGTGGTTCAGCCGCTACCTGTACGGCGTCGACAACGGTGTCGAAGACGACGCGCGGGCCTGGGTGACCCGCAACGAGACCGGCCCCAGCCAGCTCACCCCGTACGCGGACTACCCGAACCCGGCCGCGAAGCCGGTCACCATGGTGCTCAAGCCCGGCGGCAACACCACCGGCGAGCTGACCTCGCTGGCGCTACCCGGCACGGGCGTCGAGTCGCTGGTCGACGCCGGCAACACCGCCTGCAACGCCGGCACGCTGGCCACCACGGTGTCCGACCAGCGGCTGCTCTACGTGTCTCCGGAGCTCACCGCGCCGGTGCACATCTCCGGTTCGGCGACGGTGACGCTGCGGATGGCGGCCAGCAAGGCGGCGGCCAACCTGTCGGTGGCCCTGGTGCGGCTGCCGTGGACCAGCGCCTCGGGCTGTACGTCGAGCACCCAGGGCAGCACGACCAGCATCATCACCCGGGGCTGGGCCGACCCGCAGAACCGCAACTCGCTCACCGAGAGCGAGCCGCTGGTGCCCGGGGAGTTCGTCGACGTGACCGTGCCGTTGCAGCCGGACGACCAGGTCATCCCGGCCGGGTACCGGATCGGCCTGATGGTCTTCTCGACCGACCGCGAGTTCACCCTGCAGCCCGCCCCGGGCACGGTGCTCGACGTGGACCTGGCCGCGACGGCCCTGCGGCTGCCCGTGGTCGGCGGGCCGCTGGCGATGCCGATCTGCGCGACCACCGACACCCGGGCGACCGTGGTGATCGGCGGCGTCAACAGTGGAGTGGCCAACGGTTCGCTCGCCGGCAACTGCACCATCAACGACCACATCCTCGACGGCGAACAGTGGTCGAACCACGGCCAGTTCGTGACGCACGTCAACGAGGTGGTGGACCAGCTGATCGCGGCCGGTGTGCTCAAGCCGAACCAGCGCGGCTCCATCGTGTCGGCGGCCGCCAGGTCGGGCGTCGGCAAGTAACGAGGTGACACGGGGGCTTCCGCGGCCGCCGCACGGTGCCAGGTCGGCCGTCCGGTGACCGCGGAAGCTCCCGGTTCAGGTTTCTGATGTTGTCGCTCGGTGCCGGCGGGAGAAACTGCCGGCGAATGGAAATGAGGTGAGAAAGCCAATGAGAGTCAAGGTTGCGATGCTCGCGGCGGCAGCCTTGGTCGCCGGTATGTTGAGCGCGACCATGGGCCCGGCGAGCGGCGCCGAGGCGGATGGCCCGCCGATGCCGTTGCCCAACCCGAAGGTGCATCCGATCCAGGTCACCGGCCCGCCGGCCGAGCGGCTGAATCTGATCATCCTCGGTGACGGCTACCAGTGGGACCAGCAGCAGGTCTTCCTCGAGGACGTGGACCGCAACCTGGCGGTCATGTGGGCCACGGAGCCGTTCCGCACCTACCGCAACTACATGAACGTGTACGCGGTGGAGATCGCCTCGATCGACTACGGCGTCCGGTGCGACCCGGACGGCCGGGTACGCCACCCGGACGGCACGATCCGGGACACCGGCGAGCGCGAAGGCCCGATCGACGCCAAGAACACCGCGCTGCGGATGATCTACCAAGCGGGCTGCAGCGATCCGCTGTCGCGCGGCACCGTCTACGGCGGTGCGCCGGTGAACTGTGCGAACTTCGCCGCCTACTACCCGCCCGGGGTCAACCCCTGCGAGACCGGCTCGCAGGCGCACAACCGGATCATCGACACCTACGTGGCGCCGGTGCTGGGCATTCCCCGTACCTCCCAGAACGTGCAGACCTTGGCGATCTTCAACACGTTCACCTATGGCGGCATCGGCGGCACGAACGCGACGACCTCCGGCGGCTCGCCGCAGGGCCCGCTGATCTCACTGCACGAGATCGGCCACTCGCTCGGCACGCTGGCCGACGAGTACCCGTACTCGTCACGAGACGTGGTGCGGGCCTGCTACACCGGCGGTGAGCCCGGCAGCTTTCACCACACCATCCGCAGCGCGGAGCAGTTGGTCGAGGAACAGCACAAGTGGTGGCGTTGGGTCGGCGAGGAGAGCCTGTCCGGCGGCATCATCGGCGCGCACGAGGGCGGCGGCACGTACCCCTGCGGCCAGCGCCGGCCGAGCGAGCACTCGATGATGCGCTGGATCGGCTTCGACTTCGACCAGGTCGGCCTCGAACACATGGTCGCCCGGGTGACCGGCATGCGGAACTCCGGGCAGATGAACGTCCGGCACACCCCGGCGGGCACGGTGGCCCCCGACAGCGTGCTGTGGGTGGAGAGCGGGCAGCCGCGTTACCACGAGCTGGAGGTCACCTGGCGCGTCGGTGGCCCGGACGGCACCGTGCTCGACACGAACAACGGCCGCGACCTCGACCTCGGCGAGCTGAACCTGCCCGCCGGGACCGTGGTGCACGTCGAGGTGCGTGACCCGGTCGGCCCGGACGGCATCGACTGGGTCCGCAACCCGTCGACCAACAACACCGCCACGAACTCCGGTTTCAACGGGCCCCGGTTCGTGCAGACCCGGCAGTGGACGGTGGGCGACACGAAGGCGACGCCGTCGGCGCCCGAGGCGACCATCACCGGCGCCACGATGAACAGCCAGCCGGTCGCCGGTGACGAGGTCGTCTTCGTGCGGACCAACCACCCGACCGACCGGATCGTCGACGTGACCTGGTCACTCGACGGCGCTACGCTGCCGAACCCGCACAACAGCCGCAATCTCGACCTCGGCGCGCTGAACCTGGCGCCGGGCACCTACCGGCTGGTGGCCACGGTGACCGACCCGGCGGATCCGGGTGTCTCCGACCGGATGGAGTGGACGGTCGACAACGCCCGGCCGACCGCGCCGCGTACCCTGTCCGAGCCACTGACCCGGCTCGCGGGCAGCACGGAGCACCCGGTGTACTTCAACGGCTGGGACATGTGGCTGGACCCGCAGGACGACCGCACCGGGTACGACGAGGACCGGTACGTCGTCGGCCAGCTCCGGCTGAACAAGCAGGGCTGGTTCCACTACTTCGGGTTCCCCGAGCAGCCGATGCCCGAATCGCCGTTCCAGTTCCGCCACTCCGGCACGAACGTGAAGGCGCTGACCTACGGCAACCTCGGTACCGGCGGCCTGTCGAAGGCGACCTTCGAGCAGACCCTGCCGGACAACCACCCGAGCGGCGGGTTCGTGCCGGGCTTCGGCACGCACCTGGTGGAGCACCGGGCGATCGACGCGGCCGGCAACATCGGCCAGCCGAGCGCCTACCAGGCCACCGTGCTGCCGGGCTCGTCGCCGGACTGCACCACGACACTGACCGGCGCCCAGAAGAAGCTGGTGGTCAGCTCGGGCGTGACCTGCCTCAAGGGCGCCCAGGTCAACGGTGGCGTCACGGTACGGGCCGGTGCCTCGCTGGTGGTCAGCGACAGCTCGATCAACGGCGGGCTGACGGCGACCGGCGCCGAGGCGGTTCAGCTCCTCGGCAGCACGGTGAACGGGGGATCCAAGATCACCGGCACCACCCGGGACGTGACGATCGCCGGTAGCCGCGTCAACGGCTCGCTCACCCTGTCGGACAACGTCCAGGCGACCACCAACGAGCGGTTCAGCCGGCTGGCCGGCGCCTACGGCCCGATCCTGGTCGGTACCCGGATCACCGAGTCGCTCACCTGCACCGGCAACAGCGCGGCGGTGAAGGACTTCGGCGCACCGAACACGGTGGACGGCACCAAGAGTGGTGACTGCGCGGCTCTGTAGCAGTCCGTAGCGGTAGCAAGGAACACGTGGTGGGCCGGCGAAAAGCGCCGGTGCTGATCCGCGGCATCGAGCCGAGCATGCGCTGGCGCACCTTCTGCGAACAGGTGCTGGAGATCTGCCACAGCC
>NZ_JBFBAO010000377.1:0-6532 GCF_040682255.1 Micromonospora sp. NPDC051296
CCGGCCGGTGGCGTGCCGGGGACCGGGGCGTCCGCTGCTACCTGTGGCTCGCAGACCGCGCCGTGACCGGGTCGCTCAAGGGTGCCGGCCCGGCCGGCCTGCCGGTGCGGACGAAGTAGCCGGAACCACTCGTCCCGCCCCCGCCGCCCAAGCTGAGCGGCGCTCGGGTTGACTGTGGGTATGGAGCTACCGACCGTCGACCTGCCGGCGCTGCCGAGCCTGCTGGCCGCTCCGGCACCCGGCTGGGTGGAGACCACCGACGTGATCGTGGTCGGCTCCGGGGTGGCCGGGCTGACCGCCGCGCTGCATCTGCGCGAGGCGGGCCTGCACGTCACCGTGGTCACCAAGGTCAACATCGACGAGGGGTCGACGCGCTGGGCACAGGGCGGCATCGCCGCGGTGCTCGATCCGGCGGACACGCCGGCGATGCACGCCTCCGACACCGAGATCGCCGGAGTGGGTCTGTGCGACCCGGCGGCGGTGCGCGTCCTGGTGGAGGAGGGGCCGACCCGGCTGCGCGAGCTGATGCGCATCGGCGCCGAGTTCGACCGCAACCCCGACGGCTCACTGATGCTCACCCGGGAGGGTGGGCACCGCGCCGACCGGATCGTGCACGCCGGCGGCGACGCGACCGGGGCGGAGGTGCAGCGGGCGCTGCACGAGGCGGTTCGCCGCGACCCGTGGATCCGCCTGGTCGAGCACGCGCTGGTGCTGGACCTGCTCCGCGCGCCCGGCGACGGTCCGGACGGGCTCGGCCCGGCGTGCGGTATCACCCTGCACGTCCTCGGTGAGGGCAGCGAGGACGGCGTGGGCGCCATCCTGGCCCGGGCGGTCGTACTGGCCACCGGCGGGATGGGCCAGATCTTCGCGGCGACCACCAACCCCGCGGTCTCCACCGGCGACGGTGTCGCACTGGCCATGCGCGCCGGGGCGGCGGTCACCGACGTGGAGTTCGTGCAGTTCCATCCGACCGCGCTGATCGTGCCGGAACACGCTCGCCTGCCCGGCACCGGCCACGCCCAGCAGCCGCTGGTTTCCGAGGCGTTGCGGGGCGAGGGCGCGCACCTGGTGGACGCCGACGGCAAGCGGTTCATGCTCGGCCAGCACGAACTGGCCGAGCTGGCGCCCCGGGACGTGGTGGCCAAGGGGATCCACCGGGTGCTGCTGGCCACCGGCGACGACCATGTCTACCTCGACGCCCGCCACCTCGGCGGCGACTTCCTGGCCCGACGCTTCCCCACCATCGTCGCCTCCTGCCTGGCCATCGGAGTCGACCCGGGCACCGACCTGATCCCGGTCGCCCCGGCCGCGCACTACGCCTCCGGCGGGGTCCGCACCGACCTGCACGGCCGGACCTCCATCCCCGGCCTGTACGCCTGCGGCGAGGTCGCCTGCACCGGCGTGCACGGTGCGAACCGGCTGGCCAGCAACTCGCTGCTGGAAGGACTGGTGTTCTCCCGGCGGATCGCCGACCACATCGCGTCCGGCCTGCCCGAGCAGGCGCGCCCGGCGGACACCGGAGCCTGGCGCGGGGGCACCGGCTGGCTGGTACCGGCCGCGGTGACGCCGGCGTTGCAGCGGGCCATGACCCGCGGCGCCGGAGTGCTCCGTTCGGCCGCGTCGCTCACCGCGACCGCGACCGAACTGGTCGACCTGGGCACCGGTCGCGGCACTCCCCGCACCGCCGACTGGGAGGCGACCAACCTGATCACCGTCGCGGCCACGCTGGTCGCCGCCGCGTACGCGCGCCAGGAGACCCGGGGCTGCCACTGGCGGGAGGACTTCGGATCGGCCGACGAGCGGTGGCACGGCCACCTGGTCGGCGCGATCGGCAGGCAGGGCCGGTTGACCACTCGGTGGGAGGAAACCTGATGGGTGAGACGGAGCGGATGCTGCGCGAGGTCGGGCTGGACCCGGACCAGGTGCGCGGGATCATCGAGAACGCCCTGGTCGAGGACCTCGGCCCGGACGGGCTCGACGTCACCAGCGTGGCGACCATCCCGGCCGCGCAGACCGACACCGCCGACCTGGTGGCCCGAGCCGACGGGGTGGTCGCCGGGCTGGCGGTCGCCGCCGCCGTGTTCGAGCTGGCCGCCGAGATGACCGGGGCGGGCCGTACCGTCGAGGTGTCGCTGGTGGCCCGCGACGGCGAGCGGGTGGCCCGCGGCGACGTGCTGGCCACGGTGACCGGCCCAAGCCGGGTGCTGCTCACCGCCGAGCGGACCGCACTCAACCTGCTCTGCCGGATGTCCGGGGTGGCCACCCACACCCGGGCCTGGGCGGACGCCCTGGCCGGCAGCAAGGCGATGGTCCTGGACACCCGCAAGACCACCCCCGGCCTGCGCTCCCTGGAGAAGTACGCGGTCCGCGCCGGCGGCGGCACGAACAAGCGGATGGGCCTGCACGACGTCGCCATGATCAAGGACAACCACAAGTACGCCGCGGGCGGGATCACCGCCGCCTACTGGCGGGTCCGGGAGGCGTTCCCGGACGTGCCGGTGCAGGTCGAGGTGGACACGCTCGCCGAGGCGGTGGAGGCGGTCGAGGCCGGCGCGAAGTTCCTCCTGCTGGACAACATGCCGCCGCCGGTGCTCGCAGCCGTGGTGGCCGCTGTCGGCGACCGGGCCGAGCTGGAGGCGACCGGCGGGCTGACCCTCGCCGACGCCGCCGAGGTGGGTGCCACCGGCGTCGACTTCCTCTCGGTCGGCGCGCTCACCCACTCCTCGCCGATCCTGGACATCGCCCTGGACCTGCGTACGGAGTGAACCCGTCTAGGCTGCGTGCGTGCTGCTCTGCATCGACATCGGGAACACCAACACCGTGCTGGCGACCTTCGACGGCGACAAGCTGGTGCACTCCTGGCGGATCAAGACCGACGCCCGCTCGACCGCCGACGAACTGGGCCTGATGTTCCGGGGGCTGCTCGCCGGGGACGCCGTCGAGATCACCGGTGTCGCCGCCTGCTCGACCGTGCCGGCCGCCCTGCGCTCGCTGCGGACCATGCTGACCCGTTACTACGGGGAACTGCCGAGCGTGATCGTGGAACCCGGGGTACGCACCGGAGTGCAACTGGCCATCGACAACCCGAAGGAGGTGGGCGCCGACCGGGTGGTCAACACGCTGGCCGCGTACACCCTCTACGGCGGACCGTCGATCGTGGTCGACTTCGGCACCACGACCAACTTCGACGTGATCAGCGCCCGCGGTGAGTTCCTCGGCGGGGCGTTCGCGCCCGGCATCGAGATCTCCTTCGACGCGCTCGCCGCCCGCGCCGCCCAGCTGCGCAAGGTCGAGGCGACCAAGCCGCGCTCGGTGATCGGTAAGAACACCGTCGAGTGCCTCCAGGCGGGGCTCTACTTCGGCTTCGCTGGGCAGGTGGACCGGATCGTCGAGCGGATGGCCGCCGAGCTGGGCGAGCTGAAGGCGGTGATCGCCACCGGCGGGCTGGCGTCGCTGGTGCTCAACGAGTGCCGGACGATCACCCACCACGAGCCGATGATCACGCTGATCGGTCTGCGCATGGTGTACGAGCGGAACGTCTGACTGGTTTTGATCTTGTGGTTGGTGGGGGGTGCCCGGAACCCTCGGTGGGCCGGCGTCATCCGGTCCGCTGGAGTGGGGTCTGGGCCTGGGTGGTCGCGATTGGTCAGGTTCGGTGGGTGCGGGCGGTCAGGGTGCGGTACGGGAGGTTGATGGTCGCCTGTCCGGTCAGGTCCGGGTGGGTGTCCAGTAGCTGGCGGACCTCGCGGTCGACTTCGGCCTGGCGGTCGGGGGTGGCGGTCAGGTAGTGGGAGCGGGTACGGACCAGGCCCAGTAGTTCGTCGCGGGTCAGCGGGGTGCTGTGGGTGAATTCGGCCCACTCGGTTGGGGTGAAGCGGTCATAGTCCGCGGCGGCCACGCCGAACGACAAGGCATGAGTGGGGTCGGTCATGGCGGGCAGGCTATCCAGTAACGGTCGACTGGCCCCTTGAGTACGCTCGGGGCTTGACCCCGCCCGAATTCTCCCTCCGAGGAAGCGTGCCGTGACCCAGCAGAGCCCCGTGCCAGTCGACCCCGCCGACGACCTTCCCGAGCAGATGAAGGTCCGCCGGGAGAAGCGGGACCGGATGCTCGCCGATGGCGTCGAGCCGTACCCGATCAGCTATCCGCGTACCAGCACGCTGGCCGAGGTGCGGGAGCGCTACGCCGAGCTGCCAACCGACACCGCGACCGGCGACCGGGCCGCGATCACCGGCCGGGTGATCTTCGTACGGAACACCGGCAAGCTCTGTTTCGCCACCCTGCGCGACGGGGACGGCACCGAACTCCAGGCCATGCTGTCGCTCGACCGGGTCGGCGCGGAGCGGCTGGAGGACTGGAAGCGCCTGGTCGACCTCGGTGACCACGTCGGGGTCACCGGCGAGGTGATCACCAGCCGTCGGGGCGAGCTGTCCGTGCTTGCCGAGCAGTGGGCGATCACCGCGAAGGCGCTGCGCCCGCTGCCAGTGGCACACAAGCCGCTGAGCGAGGAGGCCCGGGTCCGGCAGCGCTACGTCGACCTGATCGTCCGTCCGCAGGCCCGCCAGATGGTACGCACCCGGGCCGCGACCGTACGCAGCCTGCGCGATTCGCTGCACGGGCAGGGTTTCATCGAGGTGGAGACCCCGATGTTGCAGTTGCTGCATGGGGGGGCGGCGGCTCGACCTTTCGTGACCCACAGCAATGCACTCGACACCGATCTGTATCTCCGAATCGCGCCGGAACTGTTTCTCAAGCGCGCCGTGGTCGGCGGTGTCGAGCGCGTCTTCGAGATCAACCGCAACTTCCGTAATGAGGGCATCGACTCTTCGCACTCGCCGGAGTTCGCGATGCTGGAGGCGTACCAGGCGTACGGCGACTACAACACCATGGCCGAGTTGACCCGTAATCTCGTACAGCAGGCGGCCATCGCGGTCGGCGGATCGACCGTGGTGACGCACGCCGACGGCCGGGCGTTCGACCTGAGCGGTGAGTGGCGTTCGGTGAGCCTGTTCGGGGTGCTTTCCGAGGCACTCGGCGAGGAGGTCACGGTCCGCACCGAGCGGGCCCGTCTGGTCGAGTACGCGGACAAGGTGGGCCTGGCCGTTGACCCCAAGTGGGGGCCGGGCAAGCTGGCCGAGGAACTGTTCGAGGAGTTGGTCGTACCCGGTCTCCAGGCACCCACCTTCGTGCGGGACTACCCGGAGGAGACCAGCCCGCTCACCCGGGGCCACCGCGGCGAGCCGGGCCTGGCCGAGAAGTGGGATCTGTACGTGCTCGGGTTCGAGCTGGCCACCGCGTATTCGGAGCTGGTCGACCCGGTGGTGCAGCGGGAACGGCTGGTCGCCCAGGCGCAACTGGCCGCCCGCGGCGACGACGAGGCGATGCGGCTGGACGAGGACTTTCTCCGGGCGATGGAGTACGGAATGCCCCCGGCCGGCGGCATGGGAATGGGAATCGACCGGCTCCTGATGGCGCTGACCGGCCTGGGAATTCGGGAAACCATCCTCTTCCCGTTGGTCCGCCCGGAGTAGTCGTACGGAACTCCGCCGGGTCGTTACCGCATCCTATTGACGCAGCAAGCATCTCACTTGTTATTGTGCTCTTGTTAGTGGCAGGAGCAGCCCTGCTCGAAAGGAATGTGGGACGTGGCCAAGCAGATCATTCACAAGCTGGTCGATGACCTGGACGGCGGGGACGCGGACGAGACCGTCAAGTTCGCGCTCGACGGTGTTCAGTACGAGATCGACCTGTCCGGTTCGAACGCCGAGAAATTGCGTGGGGCATTCGCTACGTACATCGCCCACGGCACCAAGGTGGGGCGCGGCGGTGTGGTTGTCGGCGGGCGCGCCGCTCGCGGCCGGGGTGGTGCCACCGCCGACCGCGAGCAGAACAAGGCCATCCGGGCGTGGGCCCGCAAGGCCGGCAAGGACATCTCCGACCGGGGTCGGATCCCGCAGGAAATCGTCGACGAGTACCACGCCAAGGCCGGTCACTGAGACCGAGCATCTGACGGTCGTCCGCCACGCCGGCCCGGAGCACGCCTCCGGGCCGGCGTCGCCGTGTCCGGGACTATTACCGGTGGGGTGGGCGTTGTCCACAGCCGGTGGATGTCTTGTCCACAACCTGTGGACGGCGTCGGAGGGATGCCGTCCACTGCCGGGACGCCTCCGTGCGGTGGTCCCGGCGGCCCACGGCTGCCGGCCGAATTTCGCTCTGCGCGTACAGGCGCCATGCCCGGAACACCTGCTGAGCGTGGATGGTTGTGCAAAACGACGCGTACCGGGCCAATGGCGCTGACACACGAGGTCAGCCGAGTCGGTCCGCGGCGATAGAGTAAAGAGGCGCGGACGCCCGTCCCGGGCGCTCGCGTATCCGGCCCCGCCGAGAGTCTTGACCACCAAGATCGAGTGCGCACGGCACGTGAGGAGCACGAGGGCATGTTCGAGCGGTTCACCGACCGAGCGCGACGGGTTGTCGTCCTGGCCCAGGAAGAGGCCCGGATGCTCAACCACAACTACATCGGTACGGAGCA
>NZ_JBFBAO010000378.1:0-6493 GCF_040682255.1 Micromonospora sp. NPDC051296
CGGCCCGGGCCAGGTCCGGGTCCGGATCCGGCTCGTGGACCATGGCCCGCCAGAAGTCGACCGCATCGCCGGCGGCCCGCATCGCCTCGGCGACCTGGCCGGCGTCCATCAGCGCGACGGCGAGCAGGGTCAGCACCTCGCCGAACCCGGGGTGGTACTCGGCCGCGGTGCCGGCGAGTTGGCGGGCGACGTCGCGGGCATTGGTGAGGGACATGATCGCGTACCGGGGCTCGCCTCGACGCAACAGCACTCTCGCCTCGACGCTCGCCACCGACAGGACGAGGTCGGTGGGCTTGGTGAAGACGTACGGCAGGCCGCCGTTGCCGCCGACGATGTCGGCGGCGATCCGTTTGGCGCGGCCTGCCGCGGCCAGCGCGTCGTCGGTCCGATCGTCGCGGAGCAGCCACTCGGCGTGCCGGATGAGGACCTGCGCGGGCCGGACCGGGCTCAGCTCGACCCCCGCCGCAAGCCGCGCGACCGCTCGCGTGGACAGCACCAGGCCGAGGTCGGTCAGCGGGGAGTCCAGCGGTAGGCGGTCGACCATGGTCCGCTCGACGTCGGCGTCCAGTTCGTGTGCGAGCAGGACCTCGCAGAGCGCCTGGGCCATCGGCTCGCCCGACTCCAGGGCCACGTCGAGCGCGATCGGGGCGAGTCCGCGTACGTCGGAGGCGATCAGGGCGACCAGGTCGGCCCGAAACGACGGATCTCGCTGGGCCAGGCGGTTGAGGACCGTCAGCGAGTGCCGGACCTGCTGCGTCTCAAGCCCCATTCAGCACCGCCAGCAACGTCGGGGTGTCGCGCAGCGCGGTGCCGACGAGGTGTTCGCCGAGTAGGTCGGGTTGGACTCCGCCGAGCCAGGATTCGGCCGGATACAGGTCATGGAGGAGGTCCGCGACCGCGGTCACCGCCGCCGCCGGGCGGTCCCGCATGAGGGGTGCCCGGCGGAACAGCTCGACGGCCTGTTCGGGGCCGGGAATGGCGCCGACGAGCGTGGCCAGGGCGGCGAGTTGGCGTACCGGCTTTCCGGCCAGGTCGTCGTACCCCTTCTCGACCAGGCTGCGATCCCAGAAACCCTGTTCGCGGCGCAACGCGAACCGCAGCAGGGTCTGGTCGTCGGTGACGTCCTCGCCGTCCAGGGCGGCGAGCGCGCTCATGTGGAGGTAGAGGACCCGGTTGTGGTGCGGGCCGTCCAGGCTCACCGAGGCGAGGTTCGGTTCCGCCTCGCCGCGCACCGCCGCGAACGCGGCCAGGGCATCGTCGAACACGGTACGCCTGGCTGCGGCGTCGGTGGCCAGGGGCGGGACGGCGAGGACCGACATCGCGGGTCCGTCGAGGAAGTCGCCGACCCGGTTCGGCTGTTGCCGCAGGTTCAGCAGCCAGTCTCCGACGGAGCGGGCGAGCAGAACGATCCGGACCGGGACAGCCGCGTCGAGCGCCTCGGCGACCAGCCGTACGACCTGGGCGGTCCGCGTTTCGCCGTAGTCGACCACGAGCAGCACGCCCGCGACGCCCCGCCCGAGTTCCGCCACCTGGTCGGCGCTCAGGGGTGGCAGTCCGGCACGGACGAAGCCGGCCCGCCAGCCGGCCAGCCGCATCCGCCGGCCGGCCTCCAGCAGCAGTCTGGTCTTGCCCATCCCGCCAGCGCCGGTGTAGACGCGGGCGGCCACCCGGGCGGGACCGGACGCCCAGTCGGTGAGGTCGTCGAGCAGGTCCTGCCGTCCCCAGAACGGGACGACCGCGAACTCGGCCCGCAGCAGCGCGCTCGGCGGGTAGAGGGCCGGGTCCCATCGCGGCGTCGGCCCGACCGTGAGCAGGTGCTGGGCGGAGAGCCGGGCGAGCAGGAGCAGTTCGTCCTGACTTCGGGTCAACGATCGCAGGTCGGCCAGGACCCGTCGCTGGTAGGCGGAGGCCAGGTCGGTGATGTCGGCGGCCGTCCGGGACAACTCGGTGTGGACATCGTCGATCAGACGCAGGCAGAGCGCCTCGTCCGCCTCGTCCAGGACTCGTAGTTCCTCCGCCGCCCGGGCGCGGACGATCGCGGTCGCCGCGGCCGGATCGAACGCGACCGACGCCAGTTCGGCCGCGGTCAGGCCGTAACGGGCGAGCAGGTTGGTCGTCTGGTCCAGGACCCGTTCGGCGAGCCCGTCGGGGAGCCGTTCGCCGTCGGCGAAGGCGCGGGTCGCCGCAGCCAGCCGATCGAGGAGGACCTCCGGCTTGGCCGAGCGCACCGGATCGGATTTCGGCAGGTCGAAAATCGCATTGCTGAGCTCCTGGATGCCGTTGAGTGGCCCACCGAGCACGACCGCGATCGTCGTCTTCGCCAGAGTGCGCACCAGACTGCCCCGGTCGAAAACCATCACCCCTCCCCCACACCGCTGACCGTCAGCGTAGTGAGTCGACCGGGTTCGGCGACCGGGCCGCAATCGGCCGTGTCCACAGTGTCTGCTGTCGCAACGTCGACTCAGGGCGGCCGTCATGGCGGTGCCGTCGTCCGTTCGCGTACCTAGACTTCGTTGATGGCGTCTGACCGGCCGCAACCTCCGCCGACGCTCGACCGCGCCCTCGGCCTGCTGGATGAGGGACGGCCGGAAGAAGCGGAGGCCGTCCTGAGGCAGGTGGTCGACAGCGGCCACCCGGACCACGCACCGCACGCCGCCATTCTGCTCGGCGCCGTCCTCATGCTGCGGGATCAGCCCGAGGACGCCGTGCAGGTCTGGCACCGCGTAGTGCAGACCGGCCATCGCGAACACGCACCGTGGGCGGCGCTGATCCTCGGGCAGGAGTACGCCGAGCAGTGCGACCTCGGCTCGCCGAAGCAGGCCGAAGCGGAGGCGGCCTATCATTGGGTGATCGACTCCGGCCACCCCGACCACGCCCCGGCTGCCGCGCTGCACCTCGGGAACCTGTGGGCTCGGTGGGGATCCGTCGACACGGCCGAGCAGGCCTACCGCCGGGCCATCGACTCCGGCCACGCCGACCACGCTCCCGAGGCGATGATCCAGCTCGCGCTGCTGTTCGAGGGCGGGCGTCGAACGCCGGAGGCGGAGGCGATCTACCGGCGGGCCGCCGAGTCCGGCCATGCCGACGCGGCTCCCCGGGCAGAACGCAACCTCGGCTTCGTCCTGGAGGCGGCCGGACGGACGGCCGACGCGGAAGCCGCTTACGGGCGTGCCGTCGCGTCCGGTCATCCTGCCTTCGCCCCGTCCGCGGCCGGAAACCTCGCACGTCTGCACGCCGCCGCTGGCCGGACCGAGGAGGCGATCGCGACCTACCGGCAGATCGTCGATGTCGACCATCCGCACGAGAGCCCGTTGGCCGCGATCGCCCTCGGGCACATTTACGCCGCCGCAGGGCGCCCGGATGACGCGGACGGCATGTACCGGCGTGCGATGGAGTTCGGCCCCTACTACGAGACGCTGGCCGCCGGGGCGGTCGAGCGTCTCCACACCGAAGAGGTTCCGCTGTCAGGTCAGCCGGTGAAGGGCTCGGGCCCGAACCGGCCCCAGGCGACGTAGGCGGCCAGGGCGAGATAGGCCAGGTTCAGCACGATGAACTTGCCGTCTCCATCGCGCAGATGGGTGATCATCGCGCCGACCATCAGCAATACCCAGCAGAGGGCGGTCACCGCCACCATCGACGGTGCGATGTCGAGCACGGCCGGCAGGATCAGGCCAACCGCAGCCAGGAGTTCGAGGACCCCGAGGGTCTTGACGAAGCCGACGCTGGCACGTGCGGTCCATCCCCCACCGGGCGCCTCGGCCAGTTTCTCCTTGGGTACGAACGTCTTGGTGATGCCGCCCGCCAAAGCGACCACGGCCAGCAGTCCGGCGGCGATCCACAGCGTGACGTTCATGAGGTATCTCCTTGCCGGGTATCGGCGACTCTGGTCTGAAATACCAGAGTCGCGATCGGGTCGAACAGGAGACGCCTTCGGCCCGCTCCCTGTGACAGCTGGGCCAGGTGAGCTACGCGGCGGCGGCGTAGCGGCGGGCCAGGTGCGCGAAGGCGGCTCTGAGTTCGGGCGGCCCGATGACCTCGATGTCGGCGTCGAACATTCCGATGGCGGCGGCCAGGCTCGGCCATGACCACGAACCGAGGGTGAGTCGGCAGCGGTCCGGGCCGAGTTCCTCGACGACTCCGTCGCCGATGAAGGGTGAGACCTTGGCGGCGGGAAGGTCGAGGATCACCTCTCCGCGGCAGGGCCAGCCGCCGGTGCCGTCGGAGCCGTGGAACCTGCTGGTGACGAAGGCGGCTGCGGTACCGCCGGGTAGCTCGCGTGGGGTGAAGCGAGGCCCGGTGGGGGCGTGCGGAGTGATCCGGTCGGCACGGAAGATGCGCCAGTCGTCGCGGTCGAGGTCCCAGGCGACGAGATACCAGCGCCCGCCCCAGGTGACGAGGTGGTAGGGCTGCACCCGGCGGAGCGGGGTCGGCGTACCGTCGCCGTCCGGCACCGGTCGGGACGCGGACGGGTAGTCGAAGCGCAGCACCTCGCGGGCGTGCACGGCGGCGCTCAGCGCCGTCAGCACGCCGCTGTCGGCCCGCGGCGCGGCGGGCCGCTCGACGGCGGTGACCTGGAGGGTGTCGATGCGGTGGCGCAGCCGTGCGGGCATGACCTGCCGGACGGTGTGCAGCGCCCGCGCGGCGGCCTCCTCGATGCCGGCACCGGCAGCGGTGGCGATCCGGAGGGCGACGGCGAGGGCGACGGCCTGCTCGTCGTCGAACAGCAACGGCGGGAGGCGCGTACCGGCGTCGAGCCGGTACCCGCCGTCCGGGCCCTTGCTGGCCACGATGGGATAGCCGAGCTCGCGCAGGCGGTCGACGTCGCGGCGCACCGTGCGCGGGCTCACCGCCAGCCGCTCGGCCAGCAGCGCCCCCGGCCAGTCCCGGCGTGCCTGGAGCAGCGACAGCAGTGACAGCAGTCGCGCAGAGGTCTTCGGCATGTTGCTCATCCTGCCCGAAGAAGAGGACACATCCTGGCCGCTTCCTCTGCGACTGTTGCACCTCCGTTTGCAGGTGAGGAGCCGAACTTGTCCGTCACCACCACGACCCCCCTGAACCTCCGCGTGGCCCGATGACCGTGCTGCACACCCGGGCGCTCAACCGTGCGACGCTGGCCCGGCAGCTGCTGCTCGATCGCGCCGACCTGCCGGTACGCGACGCCGTCGCGCACCTGTGCGGCATGCAGGCGCAGGAACCGCAGGAGCCGTTCGTCGGGCTCTGGTCCCGGCTGCGTGCATTCGACGCGGGAGCGCTGTCCGGCCTGCTGACCCGGCGGCACCTGGTGCGGACCCACCTCATGCGCCGCACCGTCCACCTGCTCACCGCCGAGGACGTCCTGGCCTGGCGGGCCCGCCACGACACCATGCTGCGCCAACGCGTGCTCGGGACCTACCGCAGCGAACTCGACGGGGTGGATCTCGACGAGCTCGCGGCGGCGGGCCGGGCGGTGCTGGCCGACGGCGTGCCCCGCTCGATGACCGGGCTCGCTCGGGCTCTCGCCGAGCGCTGGCCGGACCCGGGACCGCGGGCGCTGGGGGAAATGCTGGTCGCCGCCCTGATTCCGATGGTTCAGTTGCCTCCGCGCGGGCTGTGGCGCACGACGGCGGGAGTGCGCAACGTGCCGCTGTCCTCGTGGCTGGGTTGCGAGATCGACCCGCCGGCCCCGGATGGCTCCGACCGGGTCGGTGAAACGCTGGTACGGCGCTATCTGGCCGCGTTCGGCCCCGCCGCCACGGCCGACCTGCGCGCCTGGTGCGGCCTCGCCGGGCTGCCGGCCGCGGTGGCCGCGGTACGCGAGGAGCTCGTCGCCTTCCGTGACGAGCGCGGCCGGGTACTGCTGGACCTCCCCGACGCGCCGCGGCCCGACCCCGACACGCCTGCCCCGGTGCGGTTCCTGCCCGCCTTCGACAACGCGATCCTCGGCTACCACGACCGCAGCCGGATCATCGATGACGCCGATCGCGGTTTGTCGGTCGCCGGTGCCCGCGTCGTGCTGGTCGACGGCCGGGTCGCCGCGACCTGGACGGTCGAGGCCGACACCGTGATCGTCACCCCGCTGCGCCGCTTCTCCCGAGCCGACCGCACCGCCGTCGCCGAACAGGGGCAGTCCCTGGCGTCGTTCCTCTCCGACGAGGCGAGCAACCGCGTACGGGTCGCCGCCTCTCCTGATTGAGCCGCCACATGGGGGCGTGGTCAGCCGGCCGCGCCCCAGCGCAGGGACAGTCCGGTGACCGCCCGTTCCGTCCGGATCTCCATCATGCTGCCGAGGATGGTGGCCCGGTCGACGACGATGGCGGTGGCATCCAGCGTGTAGGTGATGCGGTCGCTGATGAAGACCGCGTTCCCGGCGGGCTCCCGCAGGTGTTGCGCGGTGGCCGGACTGAGCAGGCCGGGGCGCCCTGGTGCTCGGCGTCGCGCCGGCAGCGCTGCTCGACCTGGCCACCGGAGCCGCGGACTTCGTCCGCTAGCGACGACACCTGTCGTACCGACATCC
>NZ_JBFBAO010000379.1:0-6493 GCF_040682255.1 Micromonospora sp. NPDC051296
GTCCACGGCCGCCTCGGTGTCCACGTCGCCGACGAGCGCCGAGATCGGCGTGGCCAACGGCTCCCCCTCGACCGGCCGGTAGCTCTCGATCAGCCGGTAGTCCGCCCGCAGTGTCGGCAGCAAAGCCGCCCGTAGCTGCGGGTTGTCCAGCGCCGCCGGGTCGGTGCCGTTCAGTCTGCGCAGCTCCGCCCAGAGGTCGTCGTCCGGGCCGAGGTGCTTGCTGCCCGGCCGGTGGTGGCGCGGCGCGGGCCGCCCGGAGACGAACAGGTGGGCCAGTGGCCCGTCGTGCCGCCGCTCCAACCGGCGGGCCACCTCGTACGCCACCGCCGCGCCCATGCTGTGGCCGAACAGGGCCACCGGCAGGTCCCGCCGGGGGGCGAGCACCTCGGCGATCATGTCGGCCAGCACGTCCATGGAGGTCACCGGCGGTTCGCCGATGCGGTCCAGCCGGCCCGGGTACTGCACCGCCAGCAGTTCGATGCCGTCCGGCAGCTCGGTCGCCCAGCTCCGGTAGAACGGCGCGCTGCCGGTGGCGTGCGGGAAGCAGACCAGCCGTACCGTGGCGGTGGGTCGGGGGCGGTAACAGCGCAGCCAGCGCCGGGCCGTGGCGTCGACCCCGCTCACCCGGCCACCCCCACGGCGTTGGCCACGGACGCGCCCGGCCCGGACGCCGCCGGACCACCAGACACGACGGCCACCGCCGGGTCGTCGGACGCGCCCGACGGGTCGGCCGCCGCGGTGTCGCCGGCGGCCGCCAGGGCCGCCAGGTCGTCGGCTCCGAGCATCCGGGGCGGCTCGGCACTGACCAGCTCCGGCGGGCCGAGGATCGCGGTCAGTTCCTGCCACAGCTGGCACAACGTCAGGTGGTACTGGCCCTGCCGCAGCGGGTCCTCGCCCCGCTCGACGGTGTCCCGCAGCGTCCACAGTGCCCGGCGTACGCCCTGCGGCCAGGTGGTGCCGAACACCGTGTCGTAGTGCGGCACCTCGGTCGGGCCGAGGGTGACCGCGCTGGGGGTGCTGGTGTCGCGCAGGCCGGCGAAGTGCGGGTCGGCACCGATCCCGGCGACCTCCCGGGGGAAGTCGGGCCGGGCCGTCCACACCGTCGGGCCGTGCGTGCCGACCAGGGTGAGGTTGCCCGCCTCGGTGCCGATCGTGATCCGGTGCATCAGGTGGGCGTAGTTGTCGGGGTCGGCCGGGTCCATCTGGTTCTGCACCCGCAGGGTGACCGGCACCCCGGCCAGGACCCCGTCCAGGCTGCGGAACGGCAGGTCGAGACTGGTCGCCGTGGTGACCGTGGCGGGCAGCGCCGGCAGCTCGGTGAACCGCCACGGCCGTACCCCGCCGAGCGCCTGGCCGAGCAGGTCCAGCAGCGAGTACGCCAACTGGAAACCGCACGCCACGTCGAGGTAGCGGGGCGGCTGGCGGCGCAGCAGTTCGCCGGCCGCGCCGAGGAACCGGCGGACCGGGGTGATGTGCCGGTAGAACGGGTTGAGCTGGTACACCACCTTGTGCCGGCGGGCCTGCCGCAGGCAGCGGGCCAGCTCGTCGTGGTGCAGCGGGTGTTCCTGGAGCACGTGCAGGCCGCGCGCCATCAGCTCCATCGCCAACTCGGAGCCCCGGCCGCCGAGCAGGCCGCCGCGGATCACCACGCAGGCGATGTCGATGTCGTCGGGCAGTTGGTCCACCGCCGTGTAGAGCGGCACCCCGTAGTGCGCGGCACAGGCGCGGGAGCGGTCGCTGCCCCCGGCGAGGACGCCGGCGAGCTGGAAGCTCGGGTCCGCGTTGCGGAAGGACTCCAGGTAGACCTGGCCGAAGCGGGTGCCGCAGACGACCACCCGGGTGGGTCGGTTCAAAGCACGTCCTCCTCGTAGCGGTCGGCGGCGGGGGCGTCCGCCACGACGGCGGCGAGCAGCACCGCCGGCGCCGCCGTCAGCTCGTCGAAGGTGGCGACCGGGTCGAGCACCTCGGCGGCGTGCCACACGCCCGGGGGCACCGCGCCGGCCAGCACGGCCCGGGCCGTCACCGCGGCCACCGTGCCGGTGAGGTCGCTGGCACCGGTGCCACGGACCACCGCCGTCCGTTCGCCGCCCGGCCCGTCCAGGGTGACCACCAGGCTCTGGTACGGGCGGTGCCCGAACAGGTCCAGCTCGGCGGCCCGGCACAGCCGCTCGGCGGCCCGGCGGTGGCCGCCGTCGTCGGGTGCGGGTCCGGCGCGCAGCGCCGCCAGCACCCGCTGCCCGGCGAAGACCGAGTACCAGTCGACCTGCCGCAGGCCGAGCGCGGCGGCGACCCGGGCCGCCTCCGTGCTCAGGTACGGCTGCGCGGTGACCGGCTCGGCGAAGAACGGCACCGCCAGGTCGGTGACCGGGCTGAGCGCGCCGGGCACCACCCGGCCGTCCCGCCAGGCCGCCGAGGGCCAGCCGAAGCTGTCGTCGGCGGCGACGTAGTCCACGGCGGCGGTCAGGGTGAACCGGTCCCGCCCACCGACGTACCCGGTCAGCCGCTCACCGTCGGGCAGTTGCGCGGCGAGCAGCCGGGGCAGCAGCCCGGACAGGCCGGGCATCATCCCGGCGGACACCACCGCGACCCGCGCGGCGTCGCCGGTGGCCGCCGCGATCGCCGCGTACAGCGCGTCGTCGCCGGCCGCGTCCACGTAGTCCGCGCCGGCCACGGTGGCCGCCCGGGCGACCGTGTCGGCCAGGTCGATCGCCGGACCGGCGCAGTTGAGCACCACCCGGGCGCCGGCGCAGAACCGGGCCAGGTCGGCCGGGTCCCGGGCGTCCACGACGACCGGTTCGACCCCCGCGACGTCCGGGGGACGCCGGGCGCCGGCCCGCAGCGGACCGACGTGCCACGAGCGCAGCAGCTCCAGCGCGGCCCGGCCCACCGCGCCGGAGGCGCCGAGCACGGCGACAGCGGTCACCGGGCCGGCTCCGGGTCGGCGGCGGTCAGCGCCGGCCCGGCCGCCTCCGCCAGCACTGTCCGGTGGTCCCCGTCGACGTCGACGGTGCGCAGGTCACCCAGGCACAGGTCGGCCCAGAACTCCAGCCCCTCGGCGTCGTACGGCACCTCGCCGGTGGGCCGCAGCACGGTCAGGTCGCCGGCGTACAGGGTCGGCTCGTGCCGGACCGTCGCCGCCAGGCGGGCGGCGAAATCCTCGTCGGGTGCCCCGCCGCCGGTCTCGACCCGGTACGCCGTCACGGCGTCACCGGCGGTGGCCGGCCGCCACGGTGACACCAGGACCAGGGTCTCGACCTGCCCACCGGCCTCGGTCAGCGACCGGGCCACCTCCAGGGCGAGGGTCGCGCCGAGGCCGTGCCCGACCAGCCGGACCGCCGGATGACCGGCGGCGGCGATCAGCCGGGCCTGCTCGGCGGCGACCCGGGGCAGGTCGTCGGCGGCGCCGGCGGCGGCCAGCCCGAGGACGGGACCGGTCGCCGCGAGGTGCGGCACCAGCGGCGCGTACCCGTCGACCGTGCCGGCACAGCCCGGCACCAGCACCCACGGGGTACCCGGAGCCTCGTGCAACACGGTCAGCCCGCCCGCGCGGGGCACCGATTCGGCGGCCGGCGACGCGGCGGCCGGTGCCGCCGACTCCGCCTCGATGTGCCCGGCGAGCGCGGCCACGGTGGGCTGCTCCAGCACCTGGCGCAGCAACTGGTCGAAGAAGAGGCCGGCCGCCTGCGGGATCTCCTCCAGGATCCGGCCGGTGATCTGCGCCGCGACCAGGGAGTCACCGCCGAGTTCGAACAGGTTCTCGTCCCGGCCGACCCGGGGCACCCGCAGCGCCTCGGCCCACACCGCCGCGATCCGGCGTTCCAGGTCGCTGCTCGCGGCGCTGGACGCGGTGGCCGCCGTCGTCCCCCGTGCCGGCAGCCGGCGTCGCAGCGCCGCCCGGTCCACCTTGCCGTTGGCGTTGAGCGGGAAGCCGTCGACGATCTGCACCACCGCCGGGACCATGTACTCCGGCAGCCGCTGCCGCAGGTGCCCGGTGACGTCCTCCCGCGAGATCCGTACCCGGTCGGTCTTGAACCGGGCGGCCAGCACGCACATGCCCAGCTCGGCGATGAAACCGTCCGGTTCGGGCAGGCACAGCGGCTCCGCCGCACCCGCCCCGGCCAGCACGTCCAGCCAGGACCGGCGGTCGAGGAAGACCTGCTCGGTGCCCCGGCGCAGGTCGGTGAAGTCGGCGGTGGCCTCGTCCACCCGGACCAGCAGCTCCAGCGAGGTCATGATCTGGTGGTGGTCGCGGGTCATCTCGCAGGCCACCAGCCAGCCCTGCGGGGCGAGCACCCCGCGCAGCCGCTCCAGCGTCCGGCCCACGTCGGCGCTGGCGTGCAGCACGTCGCCGGCCACCACCACGTCGACGGAGTTCGCCGCCAGGCCCTGCGCGACCAGGTCCTGGTCGATGTCGACCGCCCCCAGGCGCAGGCCGGGCCGCTCACCGAAGCGGGTCCGCAGCTCGTTGACGAAGAACGGGGACAGGTCGGTGGCGAGGTAGTCCACCTCGTGGCCGTCCAGCGCGGCGAGCACCGCGGCGGTGGTGCCCCCGGCACCCGCACCGATCTCCAGCACCCGCAGCGCACCCGGCTCGATCCGCTGTTCGGCGATCCGCCGCACCAGGGCGGCCGCCGCCTCGTTGGCCCACCGGTTGAACAGGGTCCGCTCGTAGAGCCCCTGCGAGACGTCCACCCGGCCCTGCGGGAACAGCAGCGCCAGCGGGTCGTCCTCGCCGCGCAGCAGCGCAGGCAGCTGGGCGGTGCTGCTCCGGAAGTAGTCCAGCAGCTCCCGGTCCTCGGCGTCGGCGAGCTGCTGGACGGTCCGCCACTGCTCGGCGGTGTCGGCCGCCGCACCCGCCGCGGTCAGCCCGTACCGGCCGGCGTCGTCGCGGTCGAGCAGGCCGGCGCCGGTGAGCGCGCGCAGCCACCGCCGCACCAGCCGGTGGTGGCGGGGCGCGACCCGGGCGGCGTCGAGGATCTCCGCCAGCGTGTGCCGCGACCCGTCGGCGGCGAACAGGCCCGCCGCGCGGAACGCGTCGACCATCGCCGGCAGCGCCACGTCGTCCAGCCGGTGGGCGTACGCCAGATAGCGCTCGCGGTCGACGCCGGTGAGCGAGCCGTCGGCGTCGGCGCAGGCCGCCGCCCCGAGCTGCCGCGCGGTCGCCGTGTCGTGTTCCGCCTGTGTCGCGGTCACCGCCCGGCTGGCCGGCTCGACGAACGCGGCCAGCCGCCGCTCCAGCGGGGTGTCCCCGTCGACCACCACGGCCGCGCCGGCCACCCCCGGGTGCGCGCCCAGCGCCGACTCGATTTCGGCCAGCTCGATCCGGTACCCCCGGATCTTCACCTGGAGATCCTCCCGGCCGAGGAACTCGATGGTGCCGTCGGGCAGGTACCGGCCGACGTCGCCGGTGCGGTACAGCACCTCGCCGGTCTCCGGGTGCACGACGAACCGCTCGGCGGTGCGCTCGCGGTCGTTCAGGTAGCCCAACGCCAGCCCGGCGCCACCGATGTACAGCTCGCCGGTGACCAGGTCCGGACGCGGGCGCAACGCCGCGTCGAAGACGTGGAAGCTCTGGTTGGTCAGCGGGCGGCCGTACGGGATGCTGCGCCAGGTCGGGTCGACCTGCTCCACCGGGTACCAGATCGACCAGATCGACGCCTCGGTCGCCCCGCCCAGGCTGACCACCCGCAGCCCGGGCACCCGGGCCCGGATCTGGTCGGGCAGCGCCACCGGGATCCAGTCGCCGGAGAGCATCGCCAGCCGCAGCCCGCCGGCCGGCGTCGCCGGGGCGGCGACCAGGTAGTCGTGCAGCATCTGCAACTGGGCGGGCACCGAGTTCCACACCGTCACCGCGTGCGTGGTGACCAGCTCCGCCCAGTGCGACGGGTCGCCACGGCGCCCCGGGTCGGGCAGCACCACCGCGCCGCCGACGGACAGCGGGCCGAAGATGTCGTACACCGACAGGTCGAAGCCGAGGTTGGACAGGCCGAGCACCCGGTCGTCGGGGCCGACGTCGAACCGCCCGTTGATGTCGAGCACGGTGTTCAACGCGCCCCGGTGATTGATCATGACGCCCTTGGGCGTGCCGGTGGAGCCGGAGGTGTGGATGACGTACGCCAGCTCCTCCGGGTCGCCGGAGCCGTCGACCGGGTGCGGCTCCCCTTCCGGCAGCGTGTCGACCGCGAGCGGCCGCAGCCCGTCGGCCCAACCGTCCGGGTCGACCCAGGACTGGGTCAGCGCGCAGCGGATGCCGGCGTTCTCCAGGATGGTCCGCCGCCGCGCGGCCGGCTGCGAGGTGTCCACCGGCACGTATACGCAGCCGGCGAGCAGCGCGCCGAGCACCGCGACGACCTGCTCCCAGCCCCGGTCCATGACCACCGCGACCAGTTCCTGCCGGCGGCAGCCGGCGGCGGTCAGCGCCTCGGCCACCCCGGCCGCCCGGCCCAGCAGCTCGGCGTAGCTCAGCGTACGGTCGGCGGCGATGACGGCCGGC
>NZ_JBFBAO010000380.1:0-6458 GCF_040682255.1 Micromonospora sp. NPDC051296
CGCCCGGGGGCCCCCCCGGCGGGGCCGCCGCGGCGGCGGGGGGGGGGTGGGCCGAGTCCCCCGGGGGGGGGGCGGGGGGGCTCGGCCGCCGGGCACCACCGGGGTCACTTCCTGGCGTCGATGCCGAGGGCGTCGATGATTGCGTGGAAGACCTCGGTGTTGTCCAGGAACCCGTTGAAGCGCTGCGCGCCGGGCCCGGATGCGACGATCGCCACGTCCTCTACGGTGTGCACACAGTTGGTCTGGTCGAACGGCAGGTTGCCGGTCTGCAGTTCGGCGCCGGGGTCGCGGGCGGGATTCGCCACGGCCTTGCCGGTAGCCGGGTCGATCAGCGCCGGCTGCGTCGGCTTCGGGTCGACCTCGAAGTCGTCCGCGTGGTCGGCCGGATCGCGCCGGTGGTGAACCGCACTGACGCAATGGTGCGCCGACGGGACTTGAACCGGGGGAACCCGACCGGCCGTCCGGCGCGTTTCCGGCGCGTTTCCCGCTGCGGGAGTCGGCCCAGCTTTTCAAGCCGCGGGCCAGAGAGCGAACCGGTACGCCTGGACCACCTTCACACCGGGTCCCCGGTGACCGCTTCGACAATCCGCCATGTGCGCAAGGTCAACAGTCGTGACGGGAAGCGATGGCCTGTCCGAGGGCCGCAGCGAGGAGCAGGGTCGAGCTGGTCAGCGCCGCACGCGGGTGGACGTTCGCCGGCAACGGGCTAAAGACGAGGTTGGAGACGTCTCTGCTGCCAACGCCTTGACACAGAGAGGTGCCGTTAGCGAGACAGGCCCAGGTCGGGGCGGTGTGGCGGGACACGACCACCGCCAAGGCCCGACAACAGCCGCGCCCCGGCCACGGCCGGCCACCTGCCACACCACTGCAGCCACCTGGCAGATCAGCCGGCATGTGCGGCGCTGCTAGCGGTGCAGAACCTCGGGCAGTTGTTTCCGCAACGTTCGACGACAGCCCTGGGTCAGGCACACGCGCCGCCCCGCGAGACCCTGACATCCCGCCACCTTCAAAATATCCACACGGATATTTTTGTGTTACGGTGTCGTCCACGTGGCGCAGATCCTCGCCGCACCGTCGACGAACGAACGGAGCGAGAATGTCGTCCTACCCAAGATCGCATGCCGACCAGGCGCGACTGGCCCACGCGAACGACCCGACGTGGTGGCGACAGGCAGTCGTCTACCAGGTCTATCCCCGTAGCTTTGCGGACTTCAACGGCGATGGGATCGGCGACCTTCGCGGAGTGCTATCCCGTGTGCCGCACCTCGCATCGCTCGACATCGACGCCGTCTGGCTGAGCCCGTTCTACCCGTCCGCACTGACCGACGGCGGCTACGACGTCGACCACTACCGTGACGTGGATCCGAGGCTCGGGACCCTGGACGACTTCGACGCACTCGTCGAACAACTCCACCGGCACGGAATTAAGATCATCATCGACATCGTCCCCAATCACAGCTCCGACCGTCACGCGTGGTTCCAGGAAGCGCTCGCGGGCGGACGCGGCTCCAGCGCCCGCGAACGCTACATCTTCCGAGACGGTCAGGGAGAGCACGGCGAACTGCCTCCGACGGACTGGGCGGCCCTCTTCGGCGGGTCCGCCTGGACGCGCGTGGATGACGGGCAGTGGTATCTGGGCCTGTTCACCCCTCACCAGCCCGACTGGAACTGGAACAATGCGGATGTCCAGGAGGATTTCCTGCGCACCCTGCGTTTCTGGGGCGACCGCGGAGTGGACGGCTTCCGCGTCGACGTCGCGATGGGTCTCGCCAAGGACCTGCGCGATCCCCTCCCGAGCTGGGAGATGATCGCACCGGGTCTGGCGATCCTCAAAGGTCTCGTCTTCGAAGACCCGTTCGAAGAGGGACAGCATCCGCTCTTCGACCGCGACGAGGTCCACGACATCTACGCCGAGTGGCGCGCCGTCTTCGACAGCTACTCGCCACCGTTGTTCGCCGTCGCCGAGGCGTGGGTGGCGCCGCACCGACGCGTTCGCTACGCCAGCGCGGAGGGCCTCGGACAGGCCTTCAACTTCGATCTGCTGACCGCGCCCTGGAGCGCGGCGGACATCGCGGCGATCGTGAAGCACAACCTTGAGCTGGCCGCTCGGGCGGGAAGCTCGAGCACATGGGTGTTCTCCAACCACGACGTCGTGCGCCACGCCACCCGGCTCGGCCTTCCGGACGGTGCCGACACCCGACGGATTGACGGCGTCGAGTCAGAGGTCGGACTGCGGCGTGCGGCAGCCGCGACACTCCTCGCGCTGGCACTGCCGGGAAGCGCCTACCTTTACCAGGGAGAAGAGCTCGGGCTGCCCGAAGTGACCGACATCCCGCCGGAGCAATGGCAGGACCCGATGGCTCACCTGGACGACGGCGTCGTCGTGACCAGAGACGGATGCCGCGTCCCTCTGCCCTGGACGACGGGAGGCGTGTCGTTCGGCTTCGGGCACAGCGCCCCCCACCTTCCACAGCCGGAGTGGTTCGGATCGCTCTCGGTGCAGGCCCAGACGGGCACGGACGATTCCACGCTGTCGCTCTACCGGGCAGCGCTCCGCATCCGCAGGCAGCTGCAGACGGACGAAACGGTGCGCTGGCTCGACCTCGGCGACGACACAATCGGCTTCTGCCGACGAAATGACTGGACGTCGATCACCAACTTCGCTGCGTCCCCCCTCCCGTTGCCGCATGGACGCGTCCTCGTCAGCTCGCTCCCGCTGACGCCCGACGGGAAGTTGCCCGGCAACGCCACCGTCTGGCTGCAGTCCGATCCCGGGCAGGTGTGATCGGATGCCGACCGACATTCCCCTCGTCGCACCTTCGGACGCCCACCCGGTCGTCATCGTCGGCGCCGGCCCGGCTGGCTTGGCCGCCGCGCGGGCGTTGCTGACCCGCGGCATCCCCTACATCCATCTCGAGCGTCACGTCGATGTGGGCGGCATCTGGGATCTCGACAACCCGGGGACGCCGATGTACAAGAGCGCGCACTTCATTTCTTCGCGCGACAAGTCGGGCTTCTTCGACACGCCCATGCCGAGTCATTTCGGCGACTACCCGTCGCGTGCCCAGATCCTGGAGTACACCCGCGGGTTCGCCGACACGTACGGCCTGCGAGATCGCATCCGGTTCGGCACCGCCGTCACCCGAGCCCTCCAGGACGAGGCGACGGGCGTGTGGACCGTCTCGACCGGCACGGAGGACCTCACGGCATCCGCGATGATCTGCTGCACGGGCGTGACGTGGGATCCGAAACTCCCTGAGGTGCCCGGCGACTTCTCGGGCGAGGTCCGTCACTCCGTGACCTTTGTCGACCCGGACGAGTTCGCCGGCAAGCGAGTGCTCATCGTGGGCCTCGGCAACTCGGGCGCCGACATCGCGTCCGATGCGGCGGCGAACGCGGACCGAGCATTCATCAGCACCCGCCGCGGATATCACTTCGTCCCCAAGCACCTCTTCGGTCGGCCCGCCGACAGTAGCGAGGTGCTTCCGATCTGGCTCGAGAGGCTCCTCTATCGGGTGTTCGCCCCCATCGTCATCGGCGATGTGCGGCGCTGGGGTCTGCCGCGCGCCGACCATCGGCTCTTCGAGTCACATCCGCTCATCAACACACAACTGCTCCATCACCTTCAGCACGGCGATATCACGGCCAAACCGGGGATCGCCCGATTCGGTGGCTCGGGGGTCGTCTTCACCGACGGCACTCGCGAAGAGCTCGATCTCGTTCTGTTCGCGACGGGCTACAACATGTCGATTCCCTACCTGCCGAGCGAGTACCTCGAATGGGTGGGAGGGCGGCCGAAGATGTACCTCAACGCCTTCGCCGCGCGTCCCGGACTGTTCGGCATCAGCTACATCGAAGTGAACTCCAGCGCGTACACGCTCTTCGACAGGATCGCGCACCTCGTGGCGGAGCATCTCGGCGACATCCGATCGGAGCCCGCGCGCGCACGGCGCCTGCGACGGATCATCGACACCGAGACGCCCGACCTCTCGGGCGGCGTCCGCTTTGTCGGAAGCGACCGTCACGCCACGTACGTTGAGGTCCGCGCGTACCGCCGCGCGCTCCGCCGACTGGCATCGCGGATGGATTGGGACGATCTGGAGCAGGGTCGGTTCGCCGGCCACGCCCGCTCCGTGGCGCGAGCAAAGGCGACGCCGTGAGCTGCCGGCGGCCCCTCGCCCTGGTGACCGGCGCCGCGGGCGGGATCGGAGTTGGTGTCTCGCGCAAGCTCGAGCGGCGCGATCCCGCTGCGGCGACGTTCGCGCAGGTGGTGGCAGTTCGCCGTCGGAGCGGCATCCGCGTGACCATCACGTCTTCCCGGAGGACCCGTGGGCGTCCGGCTATGAGTTACCCGCGTCCCCGGACAGTGGAGACGATGCCATACCACCCCGATGCAGAGGCGTTCCGCGATCGCCGTCGAGCTGGACGAGTTTCTGTCCGTGCCGCGAGTGTGACCACCCCACGGGCGACGTGAGCCCGAGCTATCCCAAGGAGAAACGCATGCGTTGTCTCGTCACCGGTGCCACCGGCTTCCTGGGGAGCAACCTGGTCCGGAGCCTGCTCGCGCGCGGCCATGACGTGCTGGCGACCGGCGCGCCCGGTTCCACGACGCGCTATGTGAAGGATCTCCCCTTGCGGGTGCAGCTGGCGGACCTAACCGATGCGGCAGAACTTCCCCCGTTGGTGGCTGGCCAGGACTGGGTCTTCCACGTCGCCGGCGATACCTCGACCTGGAGTCGGCTCGCCGCGCGGCGCCGAAGAGTGAATGTGGATGCCACGATCGCCCTCGCCGATGCGAGTCTCGATGCCGGTGTAGGACGATTCATCCACACGAGCACCCTTGACGTGCATGGGTACAACAGCAACGGTTCTGCGCTGCCGGAGCGGTCGGGCGATCGATCGTTTTTCGGCATCGGTTACGACTACGCCGACACGAAGGCCGAAGGAGAGTCGGAGGTTAGGGCCCGGATCCCGCGCGGTCTGGACGTGGTCGTCGTCTATCCGGGCTTCATGATCGGTCCCTACGACCACACCCTCCAGCTCGGACGAGTCGTGCGCGACCTTCAGGCGGGCAAGCTCACGCTCGCGCCTTCCGGCACGTCGTCGTTCTGCGACGTCCGTGCCGTAGCCGACGGGATGGTCGCGGCGGCGGAACGAGGGCGCACGGGCGCGGGCTACAACCTCACTGGCGAGAACCGGAGCTATGTCGACGTATTCACCCGCATCGCCGAGCTGATTGGCGCGGATCGGAAGCCGGTGCGGATATCACCCGCGGGATTGTCCGTGTTCGGTGCGGTCGCGCAGTTCGTCACGCGCTTCACGGGCCGCCCTCCCGCCATGGACCCGGGGCTTGCTGCCTACCTGTCCGCTCCCCAGGCCTCAGATTGGAGTGCGGCGCACCGCGACCTCGGCTATCACCCGGGGGATCTCGACCAGGCGATTCGAGACGCGGCGAGCTGGTACGACGAGCACATGCCCGTCGTCAAACGTTGACGCTCGTGCGGTCGAGCGCCGCGAGGAACGAGCGCTCCCAGAGTGACTCGAACGAGCGGTGCTGACGTGTAGGAGAGCCCTGATCACCCTCGGGGCGAACTGCAACTCATGTCCAGATCACCGCGTCGGCAATGTGCCGGGGCTGCGCCACAGCCTCATTCGAACAGCTCGCGGATGACCGCCATGGCACGTGGCGAGATCACCTCGTCGGGATAGAAGTCGCCGCAGAGCCGTACGGCGTCATCCACCGTTGCGACCTTGGACAACACTGCCAAGGTACGAAGATCGTCCACGTCGCGCACCCGCGCCGTGAGCGCCTTCATCGCAAAGATGTGCTCCGGCGAAACCGCCATGACGCGCAGCCCGGGATGGTCGAAGACCGCCGCCGGCCCGGGTCGTCCTTGCCGGAGACGTACACGCTGGCCTGCTCGTTGAGCCACCACGGGGGCAGCCCCAGGTCATCGGCCACCGCACGGGCCTCGTCGAGGACGACACCGTGCGGGACGAACATCGCATCGACGTCCCTGGTCACCCGTTTGGCATCGTATGCCAACGCCATCGCGGCACCGCCCACCACGAGGATGTCAGCGACGACGCCGCGCCGCACGAGCCTCTCCCCCAGGCGGGTGAACGCTCGCTCCAGTTCCGCACGCCCCATCAGGACGCCGTCCGACCCGCTCACGCCGCAGCCAAATCGTGAACCGACAAGTACACACCGTGCTTCCGGAACGCCGCCGGCGCCCACGCCAGGGCATCGGCGCGGTGAATGGCCAATTCGGCCGGGAACCAGGCCCGCCTTAGCACCCGCTCCTCGACCCATTCCGGCGGAGCAAGATCCGCCTGCGCGAGCAGATACTCCGCAAGCGCCGCCAACAGGTTGGCCAGCCGCTCCGTGGCCGGTGCCCCGGGTACGGTGCTGAGGATCTCGTGGGCCCGCGCGAGCAGGCTCTCGTCGCCGCCTTCCT
>NZ_JBFBAO010000381.1:0-6434 GCF_040682255.1 Micromonospora sp. NPDC051296
GGAAGCCAGCGAGTCGTCCGGGAAATCGACCCGTAGCAGCTCGCGACCGGCTTCGGGTACGCGGGGAAGGTCGGTTCCTCGTACAACGAGGCACGCATGTCGCCGCGTAACGAGCCCCGGCAGGCGGTGCTCGAAACCCGGGTGGAGGTGTGGCCGCCGGCCCGCACCCACCGTTACGAGGACTACTGGGGCACCCAGGTGACCGCCCTGGGCGTACACAGCCCGCACGATCATCTGACGGTCACCGCCACCTCGACGGTCGAGACGCTCCCGCCCGGCGACCTGATCGAGCCCGGCGGCGGGGCCGACTGGGCCGAGCTGGCCGTACCGGACAACGTGGACCGCTGGTACGAGCTGCTGCTGCCGACCCCGCGTACCGCGCTGGACGAGGACCTCACCGCGCTCGCCGAGTCGGTCCGCGGCGTCCATACCACCCCACACGCCGCCGCCATGGCGCTCTGCGAGCAGATCCGCGCGGAGGTCGCGTACACGGCCGGCGCCACCGGGGTGCAGACCGATGCGGTGCAGGCATGGCGCCAGCGCCAGGGCGTCTGCCAGGACATCAGCCACCTCGTCGTCGGCCTGCTGCGCAGCATGGGCATCCCCGCCCGCTACGTCTCCGGCTACCTGCACCCGTCACCGTCGGCCGAGATCGGAGACGACGTCGTCGGGCAGAGCCACGCCTGGGTGGAGTGGTGGGTCGGCCGGTGGACGGCGTACGACCCCACCAACGGGGTCCAGGTCGGAGCACGGCACGTCGTGGTGGGGCGCGGCCGGGAGTACGGCGACGTACCCCCGCTCAAGGGCGTCTACTCCGGCCCGGCCAACACCGGCCAGTCCGTCGAGGTGACCATCACCCGGCTGCGCTGAACACCTCTACTCGCCCGGGGGCGGTCAGCGGTTGAGTCGGCGGGAGCATTCGCCGTCGTGGTCGGCGTGGAGCAGGCAGCGCCGGCCGCCGGGCATCCGCAGGTCGCAGAAGACCCGATGGCGTACGCCCTGGGCGTCCTCGGCCGAGACGGTGGTCTCGCCGGGGTCGGGCCAGGGCATGATCAGCGTCCAGCGGCCGATGACCCGGGCCAGGCGCTGCGCGGTGGGCAGGTCGACGGCGACGACAGGCAGGTGGATGACGTACCGCCGGGTCACCGGTGGTAGCCCCGGGCCCGCGCCTGCGCGGACTGCCAGTCGCGCAGCGCACCCTTGACCCGGGCCGTCTCCCGGCGGCTCTCGGCGAGCGCGTGCTGGACGGCGGCCAGGTCCCCGGCGACCCGGTCGAGGAACGCGTACACCTCGTCCGGGGCCAGGCCGCGACGCCCGAGCCGGGCGCGGCGGAACCGGCGCCCGCGCACCTGCCAGGGCAGCAGACCGGCGTACGCGGCGGAGCGGTAGGTCGCCCCGCGGACCGGGACTGGTCGCTGGTTCGGCATGTCGCCTGCCTTTCCACGTCCTGGATGGAGTGGGTCCGCCCGCCCTCTCCCGGCCGGCGGACCCACCCCGCCCTGCCACCGCAGCTCCACTCAGCGGTACGGCAACAGGGCTGCTCAACAGGGGTGCGATCGGGAAGCGCGGCGGCCGTCCGGGGGGATCGTCCGGCCGCCGCGCTGTGGTCATCCTGCGACAGTCCGGAGTGGAGTTGCAACGTTCCGAGCAGAAATTTCCCGCGTATGCATTGACTTTCTTTGCTGGGCGGTTTAGGTGTTACAGAGACGGGTGACGCAGTGTTGCGTACCGGAATCAGGGAGTGTGCGAATGCCCGAGGACATCGGATCGACCGTGCCGCGCCGCCAACTCGGCCGGCTGCTACGCCAGTTCCGCAACGAGGCGGGGGTGACGCTGGACGCCGCCGCCGAAGCGCTGGAATACAGCCGGCAGAAGATCTGGCGCCTCGAGTGCGGAATGGGCGCGGTCCGGGTGCTCGACGTCAAGGCCATGTGCGAGCTGTACGGGGTGTCGCCGGAGATGACCGAGGCGATGCGCGGGCTGGCCACCGAGACGAAGTCCAAGGGCTGGTGGCACGCGTACGGCGACGCGGTGCCGAGCTGGTTCGAACTCTACGTCGGCCTGGAATCCGCCGCCGCCAACCTGCGCCGCTACGACGAGTCGCTGATCCCCGGGATCCTTCAGACGAAGGAGTATGCCCACGCCCTCTACCGCCTCGGTGGGCGGCTGAGCGAGGAGGAGCGCGAGCGGGCGGTCCAAGTTCGACTTCAACGGCAGGCACTACTCGTTCGACGGCTGCCGGCGGCTCCCCGGCTTGATGCTGTGCTCTCGGAGGCGGTGCTTCGACGCGGCCTCGGTGGCTCGGTCGTCATGGGCGCTCAGCTTGACCATCTCATCAAGCTGTCCGATCTTTCGAACGTGTCGGTCCGGGTACTGCCGTTGGCAGCCGGGCCACAACCGGGCGCTGTCGCCGGATCCTTCGTCATCCTCGACTTCCCGCCGACCACGGGCGGCCGGGCCGCGCCGGAGCCGTCGGTCGTCTACAGCGAGTCATTGACCGGGGCGCTGTACCTAGACAAGCCCGATGAGCTGGCCGCCTACGAACGTGCCTGGAGGGGACTGGATGCACTCGCCCTCGGCGAGGCAGAATCGAAGGACATGATCAAGAGGCTCATCGGGGAGATGCGGCATGACTGACCTGACCGGCGCGATCTGGCGCAAGAGCACCCGCAGCGGCGACAACGGCGGCGACTGCGTCGAGGTCGCCGACAACCTCCCCGGCCTCGTCGCCGTCCGCGACTCCAAGGACGCGACGGGACCGGTACTCACCTTCACCTCGTCGGATTGGACCGGTTTCGTCACCGCGATCAACCGCAACCGGCTTCGCTGATCCTCCGATCGACGGTGCCCAGGGCAGCGGTGGGCCTGCCATTCGTCGCAGTGCCAGGCCCTCCACCTGATCCAATGCTGTTCGGATAAGGCTGTTTGGGCAGACCAGCGGTGGCCGAATTTATCCAGGCGGCGTCCAGCGAGAAGCGGAATCAGCGCGTTGCGGTATCGCACCGGCGCGAACGCCGTAACCACCGGACGATTTCACTCGCGCGATTCCCGTGGCCCCGGATCGGGTCGACCTCGAAGGATCCGCTTGCCGGGCGCGATGCGGCGACAGATGAAATCGTCAACGCTGCCCGAACATAGCGGGGCGCCTAGCCGGCATTGAGTGTTAGCAGCTCAAGGATGCCTGCAGGCCGCCGGCTAGGCGCGCTCGCTGAGCCAGCGACAAGGGTAAGCTAGTCGCTGACACTAGCCCACTCAGCGTCAGAGCGAGTCGGCAACTCCGCGAACCTCACCACGCAAAACACCATTCACAGTGATCACCTCCTCACATTCGTGACCCCGTGACGTTCGATCAGCGTACGCGAATGCCACCGTGATCGATACCTCCCGCACACGTCTCTTCTCAGTCCGTCAAGGACACACTTCCTCTTGCCCAACAACCGGCCACAGAACAGCAGTTAATGCACTGAATACTCGCCCCCGTAAATACCGAGGCGTTACCGTCCGAACTGGACACCACCTGTTGGTCACGGAGTGGAACTTGCCCGCCTGCGCCCGCATCTCACTCAGTTTCTGCATGGACCTCTGACGGGCACGGTCCGGGTTGCCGCGGCAGCAGCCAGGGCACCGGCATAGGCGCGGTTCGGGCGCCGTTGTCGATGAAGGGCGTCAAGGCACGGCTACGGACCTCTGACCGTGCGGCCCGGGACCCAGCACGTCACCGCGTGCGACAGGACGCCGCCAGGCGGTCCAGGCAGGACTCCCAGCCCGACGCGGTAGTTGACTGCGGTGAGCCGGTCGAGGTGCTCGTGTCGCAGGTCCAGCTCGGTGCCACTCAGTCAGCTCGATGGCGACCAGACTCTCGGCCTCGTCGCCGTCCGCCTTCACGACCGCCACCTCGCCCGACCCTAGGCGTTCATGAAACGACACTGGTGGCCCCGGCGGCTCAAAGCGGCGGCCGTGAAAGACTCACTTGGTGGACGACCTGACGGTTCGCGTGCGTGCTTTCGCCGAGGAACGCGATTGGCAACAGTTCCACACGCCGAAGAACCTCGCCATGGCCCTCGCTGGGGAGGTCGGTGAGCTGCTCGCCGAGTTTCAGTGGCTCACCCCCGAGCAGGCGGGTGCGGTCATGGACGATGCCGTGGCGGGTGCTCGCGTGCGAGCGGAGATCGGCGATGTGATGATCTACCTGACCCGGCTGGCGGACGTCCTCGGTATAGACCTAACGGAGGTTGCCCTCACCAAACTGGAGGAGGCCGCGATCCGCTATCCCGTCGAACACGTCAAGGGCTCCGCCATCAAGCGGTAGCGGGACGTGCATGCAAATGATCTCTTCGCTACAGTTCTGCCATACCTGCGCGTAACGACGGGCTTCCGGCCGCCGCCGGACACGCCTCCCATGCGCACGATCACTTCGTGCTGCCCGGGGGCAACTGTTGTCAGCGTTCCGCACCTCTGCCGATGGACTCTTAAGTATGGCGACGAGCGGCATGCTGGCCGACCGGATCGCTGAAAGCATCGGCCACAACGTGAGTGGCTCGGAACGCCGCTCGTGGTCGCGCAGCCTTGCGATCCTTGGTCAGGATCTCGCTGACGCCGGTCTGGGCCAAGTTGAGGTGCTGGTCGAATACCAGCTCCCGTTGACCAGTAAGCGCGTCGACGTGGTGCTCGCCGGCGTCGATCCGAGAACGGCTGACGACTCGTACGTAGTGGTTGAGCTGAAGCAGTGGTCGCGGGCGGAGTCCTACGAGGGCTCTGACCGGCTCGTCCTGGTAGAACACGCCCGCGGTCCGCGGCTGCACCCCGGTGTGCAAGTCGGGGACTACTGCGAATACCTGACCGACTTCCTAGGCGTCCTCACCCACCGGCGTAACCCGATCGTCGGTGCCGCGTACCTGCACAATGCCGTTGACCGTGAGGTCAACGACCTCTTCGCTCGCCGGCCGAGCGAGCAGAGCCGAATCTTCACCAAACAGCGACGGGGCCAGTTTCTCGACTACCTCCGCGCCCACCTGGCACCCACCCCCGGTGCTGCCGCCGCCGACCGCTTCCTCACCAGTTCCGTCCGGCCCAGCAAGCATCTCCTCACGTACGCAGCCAAGGAGCTGAAGGAACGGTCGCACTTCACACTGCTCGACGAACAGCGCCTGGCGTACGAGCTGGTGTTGCATGCGGTGGAGCGTGCCCGGGCCGCAGACCGCAAGTCGGTGGTTGTCGTGTCCGGCGGTCCGGGCAGCGGCAAGAGCGTCATCGCGTTGTCGGTACTCGGCGAACTTGCCCGGCAAAATCGAACCGTCATGCACGCCACCGGGTCCCGATCGTTCACCCAGACCCTCCGCCGATACGCCGGAAAGGGGTCCACCCGGCTGAAGAATCTCTTCGGGTACTTCAACAGCTTCATGTCCGCCGAGCGCAACGGCTTCGACGTGCTTATCTGCGACGAGGCACACCGAATCCGGGAAACCTCGGTCAACCGTTTCACCCCGAAGGCCAAGCGGGACAAGTCACGCCCGCAAATCGACGAGCTGATCGCCGCCGCGCGGGTACCCGTGTTCCTGCTTGACGAGCACCAGGTCGTCAAGCCGGGCGAGCTTGGCAGCGTCGATGTCATCTCGGCGCACGCCAAGCAGCTGCAGCTGGATGTGGAGGTCGTCTCTCTACACGACCAGTTCCGGTGCGGCGGCAGCGAGGCGTACGAGCAATGGGTCCTCGACTTGCTCGGCCTCGACGGCGGTAAGCCCTCGGTCTGGGTCGGCGACGGGCGGTTCGACCTGCGGCTGACGGGGTCGCCCGAGGAGATGGAAACGTCTCTGGCCACGAAGCAGTCCGCCGGGGAAACGGCTCGCATGTCGGCGGGCTACTGCTGGCCGTGGAGCGACCCGCGACCGGACGGCTCGCTGGTGCCGGATGTGCAGATCGCCGGCTGGACCCGGCCCTGGAATGTCAAGAGCGACCGCAGCGTCGGCGACGCGCCCGGCAGCGCATACTGGGCCACTGACGCCAACGGATTCGACCAGGTGGGCTGCGTCTACACAGCGCAAGGCTTCGAGTACGAGTGGTCAGGTGTCATCATCGGACCGGATCTGGTCGCCCGCGACGGCCGGCTGGTCACCCGGCGGTCCGAGTCGAAGGACCCCGCCTTCCGCAGCCGGAAGGCGCTCAGCGACTACGAGGCAGACCGCCTGATCCGCAACACGTACAAGGTGTTGATGACCCGGGGCATGCGCGGCACGATGCTCTACTCGACCGATCCGGAGACGCGCGGATGGCTGGCCTCGCTGGTCCAGGTGCAGCGTGGCCTAGAGACGGTCTATGAGGCCGCGTCGTCCCCCGGAAGACGTTAGCCTCGGTCTTTCGTTAGCTGTTGATCAAGGGCTTTTGACGGCCTGTTGATCTTTTTCAGCGGGTCGTCCAGGACGTGGGCGTGGTGATGG
>NZ_JBFBAO010000382.1:0-6379 GCF_040682255.1 Micromonospora sp. NPDC051296
TCTCCCGCGCGGTCTCGATCTTCCAGGCCGGTGAGGTGAAGAGTTCGGTGATGTTCCGTAGGGTGACGGTCGCCTCGCGCGGATGATGGCCCGTCGCCGCGTCCGGCTCGTGGAGGTGCCCGATGATGAGCAGGGTTCCTCCCGGGGTGACCCAGTCGGCGATTCGCCGGTAGAACTCCAGCTGCGGGATCGCCGGATGCGCGTAACTGGTGACCACGAGGTCCCACTGCTGATCCGGTGCCCACGTGGTCAGGTCGGTCTCGACCCAGATCAGACGGTCGGCGGCCGGCGCCTCCCGGGCACGGCCTGCTGCCGTGGTGAGGGCGGTGCCGGAAATTTCGGCGCCGGTGACCTGCCAGCCGTGCTGTGCCAGCCAGATCGCCTCCGCGCCGGCCCCGCATCCGGCATCCAGCGCGGTTCCCGGCGTCAGGTGGTGTGTCTCAGCGGCGAGGTACGGATTCGCCGGAAGCCCACTGCCCGGCTTCGAGCCGTGATCGGGGGTCCAGTGCTGTTCCCAGTAGTCCTTGTCGAAGGCGTGCACGCTCAAGCCCCTTCCGTCGCGCGCTGTTCTGTTCTGCGCCCATTGCGCATGTATCTCCTGATCTCGTCGCCGCAACCAGGGTGACCCGGAGCATGCAGATGTGCAATCTTTCTTGCCAAACGGCAAACTGGCGGGATGGACGACGCGATCGACCGCACCCTCGACAACGTCGGGCAACGACTCAAGGACCTGCGCCTGCGCCGCGACATCACCCTCACCGACCTCGCCAGAGAGACCGGCATCTCCGCAAGCACCCTGTCCCGACTCGAGGCGGGGCACCGCCGCCCCACCCTCGAACAGCTTCTCCCGCTGGCCCGGTTCTACGGGGTCACCCTCGACTCCCTCGTCGGTGCGCCCCGCACCGCGGACCCGCGCCTCGACCTACGGCCCGTGGCCTGCAGCGACGGGTCCGTCATCATCCCCCTCACCCGCAGATCAGGCGGCATCCAGGCCTACAAGTTCATCCTCCCCACCGGGGACGACGACACCGAACCCGAACTGCGCTCCCACGAGGGATACGACTGGGCCTACGTCCTCAACGGCACTCTCCGCCTCGTCCTCGGAGAGCACGACCTCCTCCTCAAAGCAGGCGAAGCCGCAGAGTTCGACACCCGCACCCCGCACTGGTTCGGCGCCACCAGCGCCGGGCCCGTCGAGTTCCTGAGCCTCATCGGCCGGCAAGGCGAACGCGCCCATGTCCGCGCCGCACCCAAGACGAACTGATGATCACGGTCGAAGAACCGCATCCACATCATTCATGTCAAGAAACTGCACGGCTTCGGGATCTGGTACATCCGCGTTCGTACTCATCGGCACCTGAGTACGAGCCGGCAAGGCGGGCCCGACCGCAGGCCGCGGGTCTGGCAGGACGCCAGCCGGCAGCTCAGGTGCGGGCGAAGCTCGGCGCGCCCGAGACCCGAACGCCGAGTGTCCGGGCCGCCGGACCGAGCCTCCGATCCTGCGTGTCGGTCAACGGCGGCAGCAGCAGCGTGGGCATCCCGACGTCGAGCGCACCACCGTCGGGCCGCCGACGGTCGCCGACCATGAGCGTACGTGCGGGGTCGGTGCCGAGTTCGTCGAGCGCGAGCCGGAAGATCCGCGGGTCAGGCTTCTGCACCCCGTGTTCGAAAGAGAGCACGTACGCGTCGACCACGTCGGCCAGCCCGGCGGCGACGAAGGCCGGACGCAGGTCGAAGTGGATGTCGCTGAGCACCGCGATCGGCAGGCCGTCCCGCGCGATCGCCCTCAACACCGACGCCGCGTCGACCGCGAACGGGTTGTACGCCGGATCGGACTCCACCGCGTAAAGGGCTTCGGCCAGGTCGGCGTCGAGGCCCGCGTCAGCGAACACCGCGTGATACGTGGCCCGGTGCACCGCCGCGTCGCAGTCCACCCCCGGCGCGTCCAACCGGTCCGGCTCCCCGGCCGCCGCCGCGATCGCCGCCCAGACGTTCGCCACCGTCTCAGGCTGGTCGTCGCGGCCCAGCCGGCGCAGGGCGGCGCGCACCCAACTCTCGGAAGAGAGCGTGGTCACCAGGGTGCCCCGCCGGGGCGAGCAGCGCGTCCCCGCGAGCCACGACGGCGACGGCCTGTAGCAGGTCGGCGGGATCGGCGTCCTTGAGGAGGAACCCGCTGGCGCCCGCGCGGAGTGCGGCGAAGACGTAGGAGTCGAGCCCGTAGTTGGTGAGGATGAGGACGCGAACGGCGGCGAGGTCGCTATCGGCGGCGATACGGCGGGTGGCTTCGATGCCGTCGAGTCCCGGCATCTGCACATCCATCAGCACGACGTCCGGCCGCAGGCGACGCGACAGTTGGACGGCCGACGCGCCGTCGGCGGCCTCGCCGACGCCCCGGCGATACCTGGGAGGTGGCTTTCCTGGCCGACAACCCCGGAATGTGGGCCAACCACTGCCACAACCTGCCACACGCCGACGCCGGGATGACGCTGCACCTGATGTACGCGTAAGCCCCGGTGAACACGGGCGGCCGTGGCTCTCACCGGCGCGGAGTTGACCCCACTAGGGCAGTGACGCTGGCCTCCTCGTCGGTTCCGGCCCTGCGGGGGTGAGCATCGGGTGGAGGCGGAGCATGGCGACCGCGCCGAGCAGCGGTCCGGCTGCCAGGACAGCGACGGCGAGCGGCCAGCCCACCGCGTTGGCGACGATGGGCAGGCCCTGGATGGTGAGGGCGGTGATGAGGAAGCCCACGGCAGTCTGGAACGTCAGCGCGGTGCCGACGAAGCGGCTGTCGACGACCGACGTCGTGCAGGCCGAGAACATCGCCGAGTCGGCGATGACGCTGGTGCCCCAGACGAGCAGCACCGGCACCATGAGCCAGAGCGAGCGCCCGAAGGCAACGGCAGCGATGAGGCAGCAGGAACCGCTGACCATCATCGCGCCCGCGGCGACGCGGGCCCGTCCCCACCGGTCGCCGAGGCGTCCGGCCAGCACGCATCCAGCGGCCCCGCAGACGCCCAGGGCGATGAAGGACAGTGTGCCTCGCACGGTTCCGCTCAGCGGGGTGCCGTACGCGGCGGCACTTGCGCCGAGGAAGGTGGGCACCCAGGCCCAGACGGCGTACAGCTCCCACATGTGGCCGAAGTAGCCCAGGTTCGCCAGCACCGGTCCGCGGTCCCTGAGCAGGGAGAGGACGACCCGCGGGTGCAGGCCGGTGGACCGGGCGACGTACGGTCCCACCGAAACCCGTTGCACGAGTACGGCGGCGACGACAGCGAGCCCGGCGGAGACGAACAGACCCACCCGCCACGCCGAGTCGAGCGAGCCGCCGACGAGATGAGGCAGGGTCGATCCGAGGGTCAAGGCACCGACGAGGGCACCGAGGGCGAAGCCACGGCGTTCGAGGAACCAGCTGCTGGCCAGCTTCAGCCCGACGGGGTAGACGGCGGCGAGGGCGATGCCCGTGACGACACGGAGGATGATCGCTGTCGTGGCCCCCTGGGCGAAGACCGCCAGCGCCGCCGTGCTACCGGCGGCCAGGAGCGCTCCGGCAGTGACGAGGTGCGGAGGGTGGACGACGTCGGGGAGGTTCAGCGCGGCGGAGGTGAGCGCACCGATGACGAAGCCGAGCTGGACGGCGGTGGTCAGCAGGGTGGCCTGGGCCGAGCTGAGCCCCCACTCCGCGCGGAGAGCGGGCGCGGCCGCGGACGCCGCGAACCAGGTTCCCATCGCCAGCACCTGCACCGATGCGATGAGGAGGAGCTGACGTCCGGCACCCGGTCGGGCCGCACCCAGCCGGACCGACGGTGCCGGTCCCGTGCCTGCCGGCACCAGGCCGCGCGTCGTCTCGTCCATCACGTCTGCTCCACGTCGGCGGGCTCGGGGTGAAAGACCAGCAGGCTATCGGGTTGGCTGGTGCTCGAAGCCCGCGGCCACGTACCGGCGTGCACGAGCGGACGGAGGGCGGGCGGTGCCCGCCCTCCGCCGTCGTCACTGGGTGAGTTCGGCGACCTGCTCGGCCGTCAGGCGCAGCTCCTCGGCCGCGGATCCGGCCCGTGCCTGGGCGGCGGCGGGCGGGTCGGCGGGCCGGCGCAGATGCCAGTCCGTCGTCGCCTGGTACGCGGCCACCACGGACAGCAGCCGGTCCTCGGCGTACGGCAGGCCACCGAGGATGGTGCCGATAGGCACGCCGGCGCCGGTGACCCCGATCGGGAAGGCGATCTCCGGCAGGCCCAGGATGTCGAAGGGCACCGGGTCGGTCTGCACCACGACGTCACAGGCGTCGAACAGGTCGTCGAGCACCCGTTCCAGCAGCAACAGCTTGGCCCGCTGGCCGGTGAGGAACTCGTTGCCGCCCAGCAGGGCGCCCTGCAGCCAGCTGGTCACCGACACGCCGAAGCCCCGCAGGTCGCTGCGCAGGTAGGGCATGAACGGCTCGCTGCGCTCGGGCAGGCGAATGTTGTTGAAGGTACTGCCGGTGAGTTGGCTCCACCCCTCCGGCAGTGGCACGTCCACCAGCGTGGCACCGGGAATCGCGGCGAGCTGCGCCAGGTACGCCTGGCGGGCCAGCGCGGTGGCCGAGGTGCCGTTGGTGAAGCCGGGCAACACCCCGATCCTGGTGTTCCAGCGCAGCTTGACCCGGTTCCGCTGGTACACCGGGGTGGCCGCGTCGATCAGTTTGGGCACCTCGGGCAGCCCCTGGCTGCGCGGATCCGCGGCGTCCTCGCCCGCCATCGCGGTCAGCATGATGGCGGCATCCTTGGCATCGCGGGCCAGCGGTCCCGGATGGTCCCGGGTGTAGGTGAGCGGGATGATGCCGGCCGCCGAGACGCGGCCCATGGTCGGCTTGAGCCCGGTCAGGGCCTGGGCGTTGGAGGGTGAGGTGATCGAGCCACCGGTCTGGGTGCCGATGCCGGAAGTGGCCATGCGGCCCGCCACCGCGGTCGCGGTGCCGGTGGACGACCCGCCCGGGTCGGTGTTGCGGTTGGTCGGCGTCCAGGCGTTCACCGTGGTGATCACTCCGGCGGGCGTGGTGGCCCGGGTGGTGGCCAGCGGGCCCATCTGCGTCTTGCCGAGGACGATCGCGCCGCCCGCCTTGAGCCGAGCCACGGCGGTCGCGTCGTACGGCGGCACGAAGTCCTGGAACAGGAAGGAGTTCGCGGTGGTGTGGACCCCTTCGGTGTAGTAGTTGTCCTTGACGGCCAGGGGAATTCCGTGGAGCGCCCCGCGCCGAGGCCCGCGGGCGGCCGCGCGGGCCGCCGCGATGGCCGCGTCGGCGAGCACGAGGTTGAAGGCCCGGTAGGTGCCGTCGTACGCGGAGACGCGAGCCAGGTACGCCTCGACCAGTTGCTCGGGGGTGAGCTTGTTGGCCCGGATGAGCCAGGCCGCCTCGGCGATGGTCAGCTCGGTCGGATCGGCGACCGCTTCCGGGCGGGGCTGAACGTAGGCGTTGGGCTGGTCCAGCGCCCCGTTCTTCACCGGGCCGCGGAACAACGGGCCGCTCGCCACCGCCATCGAGGGGGCGGTGACGGTCGCGCCAGCGGTGGCTGCCGCGGCCAACGCGGCAGCGCGGGCCAGGAAGGCCCGGCGATCGACCGAACGGTCGAGGGGTTCGACAGTCATGCCTTCCGCCATTCCGTGCTGTTCGCCGGGTACAGGACCGGCACGCGTTGCTGCGACAACGCCGCCGCGACGTGGGGATCGGTGGTGCCGGCGGCGGGCAACTGGTAGGCGGCCAGCGCCGCGACGGTGCCCCGCACGAACGAGCGCAGCGAGGCGAGCACCGAGTCCCGGCCGGGCGAACCGGTCTCGGGATCGGGGGTGGTGCCGGGCGGGAGCTGGTCGAGATCGATGCCGAGGACGGCCAGCCGCGCCCGGATCAGGGCGTTCAGTTCAGCATCGGTGGGCGGAGTGGGGGCCATGGTGCTCCTCTCAGGAGGCAGGTCGCCGTGTTCCGTCGAAGTGAGCCGAACCTAGGCCGGTCCCGATGTCGGGAAAGGACCCCGCGATGGAAATTGAGAGATACTTGAGCCTGCTGCGCCGGCCCCGAGTGCGGTGTCATCGGTCGCGCAGCGACACCAACAGTTCCTGCGGCCGGTGGTCGGAGGCGCCACGCGCGTCTCCGAAGTGGTAGGAGTGCACCCGAACCTGCGGCGATACGAGCGCCCAGTCGAGCCGCCACCAGTGCGGCCAGCCGGCACGGTGCGCCCAGCTCGCCGGGTACGGAGACGCCATGGCGTAACTCGCGTCGCGCAGGCCGTCGGGCAGCTTACGCAGGTCACCCATTGCCGGTGTGGTGTTCAGGTCACCGGCGAGCAGCACCGGGTGCGGGTTGGCGCGGATGTCGCGGGCCAGCGCCCGCCACTGCGGCTCCCGCTGGGCG
>NZ_JBFBAO010000383.1:0-6339 GCF_040682255.1 Micromonospora sp. NPDC051296
GCCGCCACCGATGTCGACAACCCGCTGCTCGGGCTGCATGGGGCGAGCAACGTCTTCGGGCCGCAGAAGGGCGCCGACCGCGCTGACGTACTGCTGCTCGACGCCGCGTTGCAGCGCTGGGCAGAGGTGCTGGAGCGGGACCTGCCCGGCTGCCCCGGTGGGCTGGGCGCACTGCCCGGCGGGGGCGCGGCGGGCGGCATCGGGGCGGCCCTGCTGGCTCTCGGCGGCCGGTGCGAGTCGGGGATCCGGCTGGTCAGCGGGGCCATCGGGCTGGACTCCGTGCTCGACGAGGTGGATCTGGTGGTCACCGGGGAAGGCAAGTTCGACCACCAGTCGCTGCGCGGCAAGGTGGTCGCCGGAGTGGCCGGCGCCGCCCGGGACCGGGGCGTACCCTGCGTCGTGCTCGCCGGCCAGGTGAGCACCGGGCGCCGGGAGGCGGCGTCGGTCGGGGTGACCGACGCGTACAGCCTGGTGGAGCACTTCGGCGGCGAGGAGCGCGGCGGGCTGGCCGCCGCCATGGACCGGCCGGCGGAGGGGCTGCGGGCGCTCGGCGCCCGGTTGGCCCGGCAGTGGAGCCGCTGACCCTGCGCCGGCGTGTCGTGCACCGCCGGGTGACCCGGCCAGGGGCGGCCTACAATCGGAAACTGGACCACTGTGGGAATCGCTGACCGGCGGCTGACGTTGGCCAGGAAAGACCACACCGAACGCGCGCAGGGAGAATTCCACGTGACCACGCCAGCGCAGACCGAGTCGACCGAGGCCAAGGCCCCCACGTCCGTCGTCCTCACCGACGTCGCGGCGCAGAAGGTCAAGGCCCTGATCGAGCAGGAGGGCCGCGACGACCTGCGGCTCCGGGTCGCCGTGCAGCCGGGCGGCTGCTCCGGCCTGCGGTACCAGCTCTTCTTCGACGAGCGTTCGCTCGACGGTGACGTCGTCACCGACTACGACGGCGTCGAGGTCGTCGTCGACCGGATGAGCGCCCCGTACCTGGCCGGCGCCACCATCGACTTCGCCGACCGGATCGACGCCCAGGGCTTCACCATCGACAACCCCAACGCGGGCAACTCCTGCGCCTGCGGCGACTCCTTCAGCTGAGTCGGTCTCCACGACGGCGGGACGGCCTGACGGCCGTCCTGCCGTCGTGTCCGTGTGCCCGCCCGGCCACGCGGCCGTGGTCGGTGAGACGCGGTAGCTCGGGGGTGACCAGCGGGGTGTCCGGGGTCTGACGGGCCGGTCGCTGGGAGGTTACCGGGGCGGTAGTCTGACCGCGCTTTGCTGCCGACCCCGAGGGGTGCCATGAAGATCGCCGTGACCGGCTCGATCGCCACCGACCACCTGATGAGCTTCCCGGGCCGGTTCGCCGACCAGCTCATCGCCGACCAGCTGCACAAGGTCTCGCTCTCCTTCCTGGTGGACGACCTGGTGCTGCGCCGGGGCGGGGTGGCGGCCAACATCGCGTTCGGCATGGGGCAGCTCGGCCTGAGCCCGGCGCTGCTCGGCGCCGTCGGTGCCGACTTCGCCGACTACCGCTCCTGGCTGGAGCGGCACGGGGTGGACTGCGACTCGGTGCACGTCAGCGAGGTGGCGCACACCGCCCGCTTCGTCTGCACCACCGACACCGACATGTGCCAGATCGCCTCCTTCTACGCCGGGGCGATGAGCGAGGCGCGCAACATCGAGCTGCACCCGGTCGCGCAGCGCCTCGGCGGGCTGGACCTGGTGCTGGTCAGCGCCAACGACCCGGAGGCGATGCTGCGGCATTCCGCCGAGTGCCGCGAGCGGGGCTATTCGTTCGCGGCCGACCCGTCCCAGCAGCTCGCCCGGATGGGGGGCGAGGACGTGGTGGCGCTGATCGACGGTGCCGACTACCTGATGACCAACGACTACGAGAAGTCGCTGCTGCAGAGCAAGGCCGGGCTCTCCGACGACCAGCTGCTGGACCGGGTGCGGATCCGGGTCACCACGCTGGGCAAGCACGGGGTGGAGATCGCCGGGCGGGACATCGACCCGATCCACGTGCCGATCGCCCGGGAGACCCAGGCGGTCGACCCCACCGGCGTCGGCGACGGCTTCCGGGCCGGCTTCTTCACCGCACTGTCCTGGGGTCTCGGGCTGGAGCGGGCCGCCCAGGTCGGCTCCCTGCTGGCCACGCTGGTGCTGGAGACCGTCGGCACCCAGGAGTACCAGGTGCGCCGCGACCTGTTCGTCAAGCGCCTCGCCGAGTCGTACGGCGACCAGGCCGCCGACGAGATCCGCCCCCACCTGCTCCCCTGACCCGCGTAACCAGCGCCGTGCCCGGCGTTAAGAAGGGGCCCCTCCGCTACACCAGGCGTTAACAGGGGGCCCCTCCTTTCATCTCACCCGGCGGACGTCGTAGGCGGGGCCGGGCGCTGCGCCGAGGAACTCCTGGCCGCGCAGACGGCACCAGGCCGGGATGTCCAACGCGGCGGCCGGGTCGTCGGCCAGCACCCGCACCACCGCGCCGACCGGCAGTTCGGGGAGCCGGCGGGCCAGCGCGATCACCGGCAGCGGGCAGCGCTGGCCGAGACAGTCGAGGACCTCGTGATCCTCACCGGCGACCGGGCCGTCGGGTGTCGTCACAGCCCCACCACCCCCGCCTGGGCCCGCAGGTCGGCCACGATTCCCGGCAACTCGGCGAGGAACCGGGCCACGTCGGCCTCGGTGGTCCCACGGTGCAGCGAGACCCGCACGTTGCCGTGCGAGAGCACCCCCATCGCCTCCAGTACGTGCGACGGGCGCAGCGTGGAGGAGGTGCAGGACGAACCCGACGAGACGGCGAAGCCCCGCCGGTCCAGCGCGTGCAGCAGCGCCTCGCCGTCGAGGTAGAGGCAGGAGAAGGTGACCAGGTGCGGCAACCGGTGCTCGGCATCGCCGACCACCTCCACGTCCGGCACGTCGGCCGCCACCCGGGCCCGGATCCGGTCCACCAGCGGCGACAGCCGGGCCACCTCCGCCGCCGCGTCGGCCGCCGCCGCCCGCAGGCTCGCCGCCGCCGCCACCACCGCCGGCAGGTTCAGCGTGCCGGGCGTACGCCCCGACTCGTGCTCGTCGGCCGGCCAGGGCGACTCCCAGCGGGTGCCCTTGCGGACCACCAGCAGGCCGACGCCGGGCGGGCCACCCCACTTGCGGGCGCTCGCGGTCAACACCGACCAGCCCGCCGGCACGGCCACCCGACCCACCATCTGGGCGGCGTCGACGTACAGCGGTACGCCCGCGTCGGCGCAGGCCGCCGCAGCGGCCTCGACCGGCTGGACGGTGCCCACCTCGTGGCTCGCCGCGATCAGCGCGGCCAGCGCCACCCCCGCCCCGGCCACCGCCGTCGACCAGGCGTCGGAATCCAACCGGCCGAGGCGGTCGACCGGCACCTCGACGGCGGTACCGCCGCGGGTGACGTGCTGCTCGGCGGCGTGCAGCACGGCCGAGTGCTCGATCGCCGAGTGCACCAGGACGCCGCCGGCCCGCCGCCGGCCGGCCAGGCCACCGAGCACGGCGCCGTGCGCGGCCGTCGTACCGCTGGCGGTGAAGGACAGCTCGTCGGGGCGTACGCCGAGGGTCTCGGCCGTCGCCTCGCGGGCGGCGTCGAGCAACTGGCGGGCGCGCCGGGCCTGGGTGTAGAGCCGGTCGGGGTCGGCCCAGCCGTCGTCGAGCGCGGCCAGCAGCGCCTGCCGGGCGACCGGGTGCAGCGGCGCGGCGGTGGCCGCGTCCAGGTAGACCGGGGAAGGAATCACGTCTGCCCACGCTATCGTCTCGGTCCGGACAAGATCCCCCGTCGGGTGCGGACACTGACCCCAACCGGGTCGAGCCCGCCATGGTCGAGTAATCTGCGACCGTCGGTGACGCCTTTGCCGCTGGTGCGGTGGCTCCGCTCGGCGGAGCCGGCCAGATCGAGGAAGACACCGCGGCGCGCTAGGGAGGCAGGACCAGGTGGTCGCAAGGAGTTCGGAGGTACGGCCGACGGCCGTACGGCGCAGCGCATCCCCAGGAGCCGGTCGGCGCCGGGGGCGTAGTGCCGGGCGACTCGCCGGGCTCGGTCTCGGTGGGGCGGCGCTGCTGGTCCTGCTCACGGGCTGCAACGTCGGCTCGGCGTTCGGCGGCTTCGGCTGGCCGCAGGGCGGCATCACCCCCGAGGCCCGGCGGATGTACGACCTGTGGATCGCCTCGTGCATCGCGGCGCTCGTGGTCGGCGTCTTCGTCTGGGGCCTGATCTTCTGGTGCGTCGTGCGGTACCGCAAGCGGGGCAACGAGCTGCCGGTGCAGACCCGCTACAACCTGCCGATGGAGTTCCTCTACACCATCGCGCCGGTGCTGATCGTCGCCGTGCTCTTCTACTACACCGCGGTCGTGCAGACCGATGTGGTGAAGACCAGCCGCAACCCCGACGTCACCGTCGAGGTGGTCGCGTTCAAGTGGAACTGGCAGTTCAACTACCGCGACGGCCAGGGGGTGGACGCCAACACCACCGCGTCGGTGCTCGGCACCAGCGAGGTCATCCCGATCCTGGTGCTGCCGACCGACCGGTCCATCCGGTTCGAGGAGACCAGCAAGGACGTCATCCACTCGTTCTGGGTGCCGGAGATGCTGTTCAAGCGGGACGTGATGCCGGGCAGCATCCGTAACGTCTTCGAGGTCTCCAAGCTGGAGGCCGAGGGGGCGTACGTGGGCCGCTGCGCCGAGCTGTGCGGCAGCTACCACGCTTTCATGAACTTCGAGCTGCGGGTGGTCTCGCCGGAGAACTTCGACCGGTTCCTCGCCGCCAAGCAGGATGGTGCCTCGACCCAGGAGGCGCTGACCGCGATCGGCGAGGACCCGTACGCGGTGACCACGAGGCCGTTCGAGACGCGGCGTACCCAGGACAACTTCAATCAGGCCAGCGCGCCGGCCGGCACGGGAAGCTGAGGCAACGGGCATGAAGACCGAATTTCGCATCTTCCTGACCATCGCCGCCTTCCTGCTCTTCGCGGCCGTGCTGTACGGCGGCTGGACGGCGGCCGACTCGGGGGGCCACGTCGAGTGGATCGGCACCGTGGCCCTGCTGCTGTCGTTCCTGCTCTGCTCGATGTGCGGCGGCTTCTTCTGGTTCGTCTCCCGCCGGATCGACCTGCGTCCGGAGGACCGGGCGGACGCCGAGATCGCCGACGGCGCGGGCGAGATCGGCTTCTTCAGCCCGGGCAGCTACTGGCCGTTCGGCCTGGCGCTGGCCGCCGCGATCGCCGGCCTGGGCCTGGTGTTCTGGCAGTTCTGGCTGCTCGGCGTCGGCCTGGTGGCGGTGATCTTCGCCGCCTGCGGCCTGCTCTTCGAGTACTACAGCGGCACCCGACGCACCGCCGAGCACTGACCCCCGCGTCGACACGCCGACACACCCCGAAAGCCCGCCTCTCCGAGGCGGGCTTTCGTCATCCCGCCGCGCCCCCCGACCGGCTGCGTTGATCAAGGAGTTTGCGTCAGAATCACCCGCTCACTTGACGCAAACTCCTTGATCAACCCGGCAGGGAGGAGGCTTGGGCGACCTCGATCCAGTGGTCGAGGGTGCGGCCGGCGGCACCGGAGTCGATCGACTCGGCGGCTCGGGCCAGGCCGGCGCGCAACGCGGTGGCCAGGTCCCCGTCGAGCGGGCCCTGGGTGGCCAGAGCTGCGGCGGCGTTGACCAGGACGGCGTCGCGTACCGGGCCGGGCTGGCCGGCGAGCAGGCGACGGGCCACGTCGGCGTTGTACGGGGCGTCACCGCCGCGCAGGTCGGCGAGGGTGGACCGGGGCACCCCGAGGTCGGTGGCGTCCACCACGGTCTCCCGGACGGTGCCGCCCTGGGCGACCCAGAACCGGGTCGGTGCGGCGGTGGTGAACTCGTCCAGCCCGTCCTCGCCGCGCATCACCAGCACCGAGTCGCCCCGGGCGGCGAAGACCGCCGCCATCACCGGTGCCATCGTCGCGTCGAAGCAACCGACCGCACCGGCCCGGGGCCGCGCCGGGTTGGTCAGCGGGCCGAGGAAGTTGAACGCCGTCGGCACGCCCAACTCCCGGCGGACCGGGCCGGCGTGGCGCATGCCCGGGTGGAACCGGGCGGCGAAACAGAAGCCGATGCCGGCCTCGGCCACGCACCGGGCCACGCCCTCGGGGCCGAGGTCCAGCGGTACGCCGAGGAACTCCAGCAGGTCGGCGGTGCCGCAGGACGAGGACGCCGCGCGGTTGCCGTGCTTGACCACGCGTACCCCGGCACCGGCGACGACCAGCGCGGTCATCGTGGAGATGTTGACCGTATGGGCGAGATCGCCGCCGGTGCCGACCACGTCCAGCGCGGTCGCGCGTACCTCCTCGGGCAGC